>CAUQNY010000004.1:0-52612 GCA_963519425.1 uncultured Capnocytophaga sp. | reverse complement strand
GTCAGGCTCTACGATGCGTTCCACAATTTTAGCTTTAGCAAATTCAGGGTGCTGGTTGTACACCTCTTCAACTGATTCAAGTACTTCGTGCACTGCTTGCAAGTACTCTTTTTCCCCTGGGTGTTTGGCCTCAAGAGAGCTCATAATCTTTTTCACGTCCATAATATGCTGTTCGTTATGAATTATTTTATTAGTGATATACTATTTAAATGAGCGACAAAGGTAACTAATATAGTTGAAACACACAAAGAAAACGAAAGATTTTTTTATTGAAATGTTTTTTTTCAAAAGAAAATGAAGCGTACAAGGCAGAGAATCAAAAGAAGAGGGGAAAAAAGGAGAAGTTGTGCAACTTTCAACAAGACACTTTTTAAGCTATTCTACAACAGGTATCCCTATCTCTTTTAAATAATTATAGGTTAAATCATAAAAGGTTGGAAGGCGCGTTTCATCTTCTTCATCACCTTCAGGTACAACTATTATCATTCCTTGTCTGGCTCTTGTAAGCAAAACTCTATAGGCATTTATCATATACTTCTTTTCCTCCTCTTTGCAAACGTTCTGCCATTTGGAACCTTTAAGAGAATAGGTTTTCCAAGTATTCTTATAAAAACGTAAGTCTGCATCCCAAGTAACACATACCCAATCTAACTCTAAGCCTTGTACCTGAAACTGTGTAGCAACATCTTCTAAAAAGAAAGATGAACGAATATCGTCTTTTCCACCCAAGAACCAATTGATATGCTTTATTTGTGTTTTTACATCAATAGCCAAAGGCTTAAGTCTATAAGCCTTCGACGAAACTACAACTCCATACCGCTCGCTACCTCTAGCTTGTTCTTTGAGCCATCTTTTTGCTTTATGAATATCTCTTGTTAATACTATAGGATATCTATCTTGCAATTGTGCTAAAGTTTGTTTTGAATTGTAATTAATATCCAGAAGTTCTTTGACAAATTTTGATAGATACTCTGCTCTAAAGGAACGCATAGAAACTGCTAAATGTAGATTTTTATCAAGTAGCACTTTAGTATTTTTCTTTAAATCTTCTATCGTTTGTTGTGCCGCATATTCTTCATCAGAAAGATTAGGCGAAATTCTCGCTTCCCACAGAGGAAAACTATTCTTTATAGCCATTAACCATTCCGAAATTCCTCCTTCTCCGTTATTAATCTCCTGTCCTCCTCCTACTAAACATATTATTACTGCCCAATCTTGGTGTCTATCTAAACAAGAAATTAGAAATTCTGGTTCAGAATAATCAAAATCTCTAATTCCTTTTTTAGTTCGCATAAAGTCAACGGTTTGTTTCTTATCCCAAGCTCTTTGTGCTTCATCAAAAATAGCTACATGGTCATAAGGAGCTTTTTTATCTCTCAAATACTCATCTCGGTAATGATGTATTATTTGTATAAATGATTTTACACGCTCTTTTGCTTGACCTTTTGTTATTTTTACTCCTCTATTTTTTTCTTGAGTAACTTTATCTCTTGTCAAAGCTTCTTGTAAAATGTCTACAAGGGGTTTATTACCTGAAAGAAAAACACTTGTATTTCCTTTTTCCTTATCTAAATGCTCAGTAGCAACTTTTAGTCCCACTAAAGTTTTACCAGCTCCAGGTACACCAGTTACAAAACAAATAATTTTTTTCTTATTCTCTTTTGCATATTCAATAGTATCAGCTATATAATTGGTTGTGTGTGTCAGATTAACCGCATCAGCATCGTTTCTTGTGATTTCTTCAACATTATGATTGTTGTACAAACTTATAGCAGCTTCAATAATTGTAGGAGTTGGGGAGTAACTTCCTCGTATATACTCATCTACATTAACCACATCATCACTTTGAAATAAAGATAAAATGTATCCTATTAGCTCTCCTAAATTATTTTTATTCGCTTTTAACGGATTGATAAGATTATCATTGTGAATTGACAGTGAGACTTCAAAAGGAATGGCATCTGATTCAGTAGCTACTAATATGGGTACTAATAGCAGTTGGTGGCTTGGCTTATGAAAGTTCTTCAAGTCTAACGCATAGTCCCAAACCTGTTCTACATCCTTATTTTTAAAAGTATTCTCAAAGACCTTAAATTCTACCACAAAGACAATATTTCTTATGATAATCAAGCAATCGACACGTTTTCCCATTCTTGGTATTGAGAACTCAAAAAAGACACTACCTTCATATTTCTTTAATTTATCTTTCAAAATTTCTATTTGTTGTTCCCAAGCGCGTAGTTCAGTATCTATAAAGGCTAAACGCCGATTAGTAGTTATTTCTCCTATAATATTAATTGAAGGTTTTAGAAGAAAATCTGAAATCTTATCAGAATAATAATAGTTAAGTATCATATTGTAATAATAGTAATATTTTGTTTTTTATTCTTTAAGTGATTAAGCAGCAGATTATCAAAACCTCTGCTTAATTTATAAAATCGAATTTGAGCAATGTATTTAACGTGTTGCCTTCAAGTCTTTTCAAAAGGTATTTCATATAAACTGCCACAAAAACAGTTTTTCAGAGTTCTGATTACTTTACATACAGAAAGCCTTTTTGGACTTCTTCTTTTTTGTTTTTGAAATAGCGCACAATATAATAATAGGTTCCATAAAGCGACTTGTTGCCTATGACTCCTTGTACATTGGCTTTGCCTCTAAACCAATCGGCATTTTCGCCATAACGGTTGTTCTCATATACCTTTAAGCCCATTTCGTCAAAGATGAGAAGCTGAATAGGCCTATCGGTATCTGCTCCTTCTACTTTGAAGTAGTTGTTGGGATTCTCGGTAGAAATTCCGTTGTAAATGGTAATAGATTTTTCAGTTTCTTTCGGGGTTGGTTTAGGTTTGGGTTCCGGAGTGGGAGTTGGTTCCGGAGTGGGAGTTGGTTCAGGCGTGGGTTTAGGCTCTGGTGTGGGAGTTGGTTCTGGAGTGGGTTTGGGCTCTGGTGTTGGTTTAGGCTCTGGTGTTGGTTTAGGCTCTGGCGTGGGTTTGGGTTCCGGAGTAGGTTTTGGGTCGGGTTGTGGGGTTGGAGTTCCCGATTTCTTTTTAATTTTAAATCCTCCATTAGGCACCAATTTCCCATTCAAATTCTTATAAGGCGTTACATTGGTAATAGCAAAAGCTATGTGGTCAATTACTTCTACTTTGATAACCCCGGCTGGGAGTTGTATTTTTTTCTGTTTGCCCCATTCTACTGTCCCTACTTCAATATTAGGAAGTGTAATCTCACAACTACCATCGTTTTCGGTACTTTCCACCAAAGTATATTTGAAAGTTTTACCCAAATCGTCTGAGAGAAGAATGCGGACTTTGCTATCGGCACTGAAAAAGTTTTTATCTACCTTCCAATGAAGGGTCAGCTGGTCGCCACCTTGGTATTCCTCATTCATTCCATTGGTAATAGCAAAGCTTTCTCCTTCTAGAATGTTCACCTTTACGGTTAGCATATCATAATTGACAAAGCGCTCTGGTGCTGTATTGGAAACGGCTAACCAAAAAAGGTGTTCGCCTTTTGCATTAGGACGTGTGTAGTTTATAAAGCCTCCTGCATCGCTGTACTGTGTTTGGAAAGTAATGGGATTGCCTCCTGTTTTTCCTTTACGAGTGAGAAACTTAGGGTCGTTTATTCCTGCTTTGCTGGTAAGTTGCGCTGTATAGCAGATAGGGAGGTTATTGGCACTGGTAGCGTTCATAAAAAACTGAAAGTAAGTATCTTTGGGGATATTATAGCTTTCTTGTAGCTTAGTGCGATCGATAGTAGGGAAAGAGCTTTCGGTTTTGATGCCGTAAGCATAATTGAAATTAGTTACATCATTGCCATTGCGGTCTACTAACTGGGTGCGTTCTGGGTCTTTGAAATAAGAGCGATTGACAATCCCGTTGCGTATTTGGTAAGCGGTGGGCAATGAGAAGAAAGCACCATCGGGGAAGTCATTGCTATAGCCCATCAAGGATTGCCCATAGCTCGGTTCAGTATAGAGTGAGTTTCCTGAGTAGACATTCTTAAAAGTATGATCGGCACCAAACAAATGACCTATTTCGTGAGCGATGGTGGCATTATGTGCTATGGCTGAAGCTCCTCCTTTTCGCACAAGGCGAAAGCCTCCTGAAAAGAAAGCAAGTCCGGATAGGGTTCTATCAGTACCAGGGGCTATGACAATTCCCAAATCATATTGCTTCTCGCCAATGAGCTCATTGATTTTATCGGTTGCATCTCCAATAATATTATATCGCGATTTTTGATTATACAACTCTTTGGCAGCCTCTTGAATAATGAGTCGGTCATCATCTACTATTTTAAATTTCACCCCTATGTCGCGTACATATACTTCGTTGAGAAAGGTTTCGAGATTGAGTAGAAAGTCTTTCACTTGGGATTTATCGCTGCTAAAAGTATTAGCAAAGTCATAATAATCAATAAGTACAGCCAAGCGATAGAGATAGAGAATCCCCTCGGGGTCGTTAGGCATTATAGAGGTAGCGGTAGCTATAGGACGTGCTGTAGAGGTGTTTTGAGGCAACGGAAAGTGAGAGGTGTGTTGCTGGGGAGTTGTTCCACATTTGGCCTTGGGATTGTGGCGGCGTTGCTCCTTTGCCGATAGCTGGGCTTGCTGTGTGCCGGAAAGTTGGTAGGTTGTCCCTTCCCACTGCAAGCTGCCGGAAGCCTTCTGGTTAGGATGTAGTACTAAAGTGGCAACAAACTTACCTTGGTAGTAGCCTACAAAAGTAAGGATTCCTTGGTTTTGTTGGGAGTTTTCGCGCACTTGCCATTGAAGTAAAATATTCTCTCCACTGGGTAGCACTATAGTCTGGTGGGGGGTAGTTTGTGCTTGGATTGGGAAAAAGTGAAGAAGAGAAGCTAAAAATAGGAAATAGATAATGTTTTTCATTGTGATAGATAAGTTTTATGAAGGGCAAAGATACAACTAAATCATCAGTTTGACAATAAAAAAACTCTCTGTACCAATGAATAGTACAGAGAGTTTTTGTTATGATATGCAAGACAATTACAAAGCTACGCGTTTGAAGCTAGTAATCTCTACTTTTTTAGATTGTATGAAATCTGATACTTTCTTGCTCTCGTCGTAGATGTACACTTGGTCAAGAAGGGCTTTCTCTTGGTCAAGGGTAGTGTTGTCAGAGATAAAGCGTTGGATTTTACCAGGGAGGATTTTGTCCCATATTTGTTCTGGTTTTCCTTCTGCTTTCAATTCTGCTTTGGCATCGGCTTCTGCTTTGGCTAATACTTCAGGAGTAAGCTGTGCATAGGATACGAATTGAGGAACGTGTTTAAGGGGTTTGCCCAAACGGTGTAGTTCCTCGTTTTCTTTCTCGATGATTGCGATACGAGCTTCGGTTTCTTTAGCGATGTACTCAGCACTAAAGTCTTTGTAAGAAAGGGTTTCTGCGCCCATAGCAGCGATTTGCATCGCTAAGTTTTTACCTACCTCGGCAGCATCGGCAATAGCGTTTGAAAGACCTACGATAGCAGCAATCTTGTTACCATTGTGGATGTAAGAACCTACGAAAGGCGCTTCTACTTTTTCAAAAGCACCCAATTCTATTTTCTCTCCGATAACACCTGTTTGCTCGATAAGTTTCTCAGCTACAGTGATACCTTTGTAGTTAAGGGCAAGAAGTTCGTCTTTGCTATTTACAGTAAGAGCAAGATCAGCTAAATCTTTAGCGAGGGCTACGAAATCGGCGTTTTTAGCTACGAAGTCGGTCTCACAGTTGAGAGAGATGATAGCACCTACTGTGTGGTTAGCATTTACTTGAGCGATAGCAGCGCCTTCTTTAGAATCGCGGTCGGCACGTTTAGCTGCTACTTTTTGACCTTTTTTGCGCAATACTTCGATTGCTTTATCGAAATCGCCTTCGGCTTCGATGAGGGCAGCTTTACAGTCCATCATACCTGCGCCGGTAGCTTGGCGGAGTTTATTTACGTCTGCGGCGGTAATATTTGCCATTTTTATTAATGTTTATCCTCTCCCCAGCCCTCCCCCCGAGGGGAGGGAGAAGCCGGTGAAAGTGAGTTAAAAAATAATTTTAAGGCTTTGACAAAGTTAGGGACTTTGTCAAAGCTTATTTGATTTATTCAGCTGCTTCAGCTTCTTTGTTAGCGTCGGCAGTTCTGCTAGAAAGACCTTCGTTTACAGCTTCGGTGATGTAAGAAAGCACTTTTTCGATAGCTTTAGAAGCGTCGTCATTGGCAGGGATAGCAAAATCCACCTCACGAGGGTCGGAGTTTGTATCTACCATAGCGAAAATAGGAATGTTTAATTTTTGCGCTTCTTTTACAGCGATGTGTTCACGGAGAGTATCGACTACAAATAGAGCACCAGGGAGGCGAGACATATCGGCGATAGACCCTAAGTTTTTTTCGAGTTTTTCGCGCATACGTTCTACGTGTAGTTTTTCACGTTTTGAAAGGGTATCGAAAGTACCGTCTTTTTTCATTTTGTCGATAGACGACATTTTCTTTACAGCCTTACGGATAGTTACAAAGTTTGTAAGCATACCACCAGGCCAACGCTCGGTGATGTAAGGCATTTTTACTGAAGTTGCTTTTTCGGCAACAACGTCTTTAGCTTGTTTTTTGGTAGCCACGAAAAGCACTTTTTTGCCAGAGGCTACGATTTTTTTGAGGGCTTCGGTAGCCTCTTCAATTTTAGCAGCGGTTTTGTACAAGTTGATTACGTGGATACCGTTGCGTTCCATATAGATGTAGGGAGCCATATTAGGATTCCATTTGCGGGTAAGGTGCCCGAAATGTACGCCTGCATCTAATAAATCTTTAATTTCTATATTGTTTGCCATTTTTTTAAATAGTTTACGTTCCTAACATTAGCAATAGCTTGGAGAGGTTATAAACCGCCTGAGCTATTTGGATGCTAAACTAAGGAGCAAATTGTTTTTTTAGTTGTTAGTTTAGAGTTTAGCCGTTATAATATGGTGAGAGCCAATAGGTACAACCGGCTGTTTACTAAGTACTAACGCATTAACGTTTAGAGAATTGGAATCTCTTACGAGCTTTTTTCTGACCGAATTTTTTACGTTCTACCATTCGGGGGTCGCGAGTAAGGAGTCCTTCGGGTTTAAGGACAGCGCGGTTTTCTACGTCTAGTTCGCAAAGAGCACGAGCGATAGCTAAACGCACAGCTTCGGCTTGGCCTGTTACCCCCCCTCCGCATACATTTACTTTTACATCGTAAGTTTCTTCAGCTCCTAATAGGGCGAAAGGTTGTCTTACTTTGTATTGTAAGGTAGGAGTAGTAAAATAGTTGTTTAGCTCGCGTTTGTTTACTGTTATAGTACCGTTTCCTGGTTTTAGGTAGATACGCGCTACGGCTGTTTTGCGTCTACCGATAGTGTGAATTACTTCCATTATTTCAAATCGTTTAAGTTAATGGCAACAGGCTGTTGAGCTTCGTGTTGGTGCTCTTTTCCTGCATACACTTTTAAATTACGTAAAACTGCTGCACCCAAACGTGTTTTAGGCAACATACCTTTCACTGCTTTTTCGATGATGCGTTCTGGGTGTTTGCTAAGGAGTTGTTTTACTCCTGTAGTGCGCTGCCCGCCAGGGTAGCCTGTGTGGCGAAGATAGGTTTTGTCTTCCCATTTGTTCCCTGTAAGGTTGATTTTCTCGGCATTGATAACAATTACATTGTCGCCGCAATCAACGTGAGGGGTAAAGTTTGGCTTGTATTTACCGCGTAGCAATTTAGCTACCTTTGATGCAAGCCGACCCAAGTTCTGTCCTTCGGCATCTACCAAAACCCACTGTTTATTCACAGTAGCTTTGTTTGCCGAGATGGTTTTGTAGCTTAGTGTATCCACTCTTGATTATTTTTAAAAATTAAACATTCCTTTTTGAGAAGCGCCACAATGGCTCTTCTACATAATTTAGGGCGCAAAAGTACAACATTTTTTTGAATTGACAAAAATTTTCTGCTGCAAAAGGTAAACAACAAAGGTCAAAACAACAATAACCTACTGATAATAAGCTATTTTTGTTTTGTAGGGAGTTAGAATTTTATAGCTAAACTGAAGCCTGCGCCTCGGTATTCGACCATATCGGGGGTGTCGTCTTCTTTGAGCAAGGGGATTTGGGGTTCCAAACTGTTGTAGGAGAGGAAGAGGGAGAACAGGACTCCGTAGCCATTGCGCTCGCCTAATGGCAATGAGATACCCATCTTGGCTTCGCCAAATGAGGCGTTGTAGTCGTACTTGGGTGCGAAGGGCAGAGCAGCAGCCAACTGCACAAAGGCATTGCCTATGGATGCTTTTCGGGGGTAAAAGCGTATGACGCTTCCGGTTTTGAGCATATAGGTTTTAGGGTCTCCGTACTTGGTTATGCCTCCTACCGCCCCCACACTGAGATGTTTCAGTAGTTGGTAGTTGATGCTGTAGTCTAAGGAGAGGATGCCTACCTCGCCTATTACAGGGGAACGGCTGACATAGGTGAGCTGTTGTGAATAGGGAGCGACGGGCTTCCAATAGGAGTACATTGCGTTTTTCTGGTTGGGAATTGTTATGGTGAACTCGGCAGATTGGAACCATTTGAGTTCGGGGTTTTCTGTGCCTTCGGGCTGAGGGGTTTGGGCATTTGCTACTGAAAGGAGGGGCAAAAATAAAAGCGAGATAAATTTACGCATCGTTTTAGATATGTTTTGTTTTAAGGTGAGTTCGGTTTTAAGGTGTGCACAAATTTTAGAAATAGTGCATTTTTCTGTTTTTGGCTTGTTTGACAGAAATGTTGAAATTGACAGGAAGTACACTTGGTCTACACTTCGTCTACACTTGGTCTCCAAGGTAGCTATGGGGTACCTCCATAGAAAAATTTTCTTAGGTGCTGGGGAGGAAATAGCTGTGAGTTATTTTGTATGTTTCTCAAGGGCTTTGTTATAATGTAGTTCTGTAGTAACGCAACATTATCAATAGGGGGGCAAAAGTACGAAACTATTGACAATCTAGCAAACCCAGTAGTAGTTCGGCACGGCGTTCGCATTAAAAAGCCTAACCCCCGTTCCCCTCACATACTCCGCTCTCGCGGACTTTCCGAAAGGAAGGGGCAATCCTCAAAAGTGACTTTTAAAAGAGAAAATATCTAATATTTCCTACTATTTTTTGTGGTTTATTAATAAAGTATAAACCTATTATCTAAAATGCGAATGCCGTGGTAGTTCGGCCATAGAAAACACAAAAAAGGACGCCCTGCAAAAGGAATAGTATTGCAGGGCGTCTGTTTTTGATAAATAGCTCCTTTAGTAGCCTACCATTGGGAGCTAAGTATCTTTAACTATCTAACAAGTAATTTAGTTTTTTGCTTTTATTTCTATTTCTTGGCAAGGGTTTCCATCTTTTGTAAAGGTGTAGTAAAAACCTTGCTTTTTTGCTATAGCTCCTTTTGGTTTTTCGACTTCACAATCTATAAGTTGAATACCTTTCTCCGCTTGAAAAGTTCCGTATGAGCCATTTATACGTACATTAGATTTGTTGACAATAATCTTATTTTTTGAAAATAATCTGTCTACAGATACGACAGTGCTGTTATCTTTTATAGTAAGATCGCCTTTTGAATAAAAAGATATTGCATCTCCTCCCATACGTGTTTGTGCTCGGATAGCTCCCCCTCCGACGATACATAAAGGAGATGATAAGGTAGAAATGACGGTTGCATCGTAAGTATATATATAGCTTGTGAATATCAATTTTATAGTAAGCGTAGCTGTACCTTCTGTACGAATAGCTTGTACATCGTGTCCTTTGGCTTCGATAGTAGCGAATTCAAGAGTAAGGATATTCTTGA
This sequence comes from uncultured Capnocytophaga sp., assembly GCA_963519425.1. Classification (GTDB taxonomy): domain Bacteria; phylum Bacteroidota; class Bacteroidia; order Flavobacteriales; family Flavobacteriaceae; genus Capnocytophaga. Next base: position 42,793 of record CAUQNY010000004.1, on the reverse strand, counting down.
CAGGGTCGTAGGTTACTTCGCCTTTCTGTACAGCAGGGAAGTTAGTGCTATTAATTTTATCGTAGTTATCAGAAGTAATCTCTACTCCCCCAATATATATACCATACTTACCTTTTGGCACTTTACTACCAGAACTTTCAGGATCAATCCCGTCGTAAGGATATCCATCACCATTTTGATCTATATACCTAGGTGTCCAGTTTTTAGCTATCAGTGCTGCTAACACTCGTTTATCTACTTGGTTGTGTTCTAATGCTTCTCGTGTTTCTAGAAGGATTTCACCTATACCATGTTTATTTCGTTCAGGCAAAGCGTTTGCTATGGCAAGCAGTTCATCTCGGGAGAAGTAGTTGTTTGCTAAGTATAGGCCATTAAGGTCTTTGTTTTGACTGATATCTAATTTGGAGATTTTATTATTATTCAGTCCTAACTCATTAATATATTTAGCGTGAGAAAGATCTATCAACGTTATTCCACCTTCATCATCATTTGTGAAAAGACTAGAAATACTGCCATAGACGGTGATAACAGGGCTATCTACTATGAATTCGTTTGTATATTCGTTATCATCTTGTTGGCCATTATTATTGAGGTCTACCCAGAATCCTTCTCCTCTGATTTTAAGTTTTATTTCAGAACCTTTTTTAGCTTTTGTAAAGAAGCTTATATACTCGGTTTGTCCTTTTTTAATAAAAGGAGTAACATCCCACCCTTTGTAACGTTTAGGAGCATCTATATTGCCATTATATTGTATAAGGCGTTGCCTTTCGTCGATATAGTTGGCATCCCAGTTTTTAGCAGCTAAAACTTCTAATATTTCTGGGGTTATCTTGTTGGTTTCTTTTTTTTCTCCTGCAAATCTTTGCAAAACAATTTTAGCATCATAGTTTTTTTCTCGTTGGGGTAAAGTTTTGGCTATAGCAAGTATTGTCTCGGCACTGAAGTCATTGTTTGTTATAGTTAGCTCTTTAAGCACTTTCATTTTGCTGAGATCTAAGCCATTGAGATTGCTATATTTAAATTGCAAAAATTTGAGATTAGGAGCGTGAGAAAGGTCTATTGCTTTTACCTTACCTTCTACTGCAAAATAATCTACTTCGCCATAGACAGTAATGATTTGACTTTTTACATAATACGGTCTATAACTACCTTTGTTTTCTTTGCTAGGTTCATCGGGGTCTTGTATCCCATTGTTATTGAGATCTACCCAGGCGCTTTTAGCATCTGCTCTAATCATTAGTTTTTCACCTTGTTCAGCATCGGTGTAGAAAGTAATATAGTTAGCCTCTCCTTCCTTAATATTGGGTTTTGTAGGCCATTCCTGATGAGGATTTTCTGGGGTAGATGGTGGCTGCGAACTGTCGTCGTCGTTGTTTTTGGAACAAGCTACCAATGTGGCAGCTGCCATAAGGAGAGCCATAACTCCTTTCCTAAAAAATAATGACTTTTTCATCACTGCAATTATTTAAAATTATTAATATCTGTTTGTTTCAATTTTATTCTTTAAGCTCTCTTCTCTTTGCTCGGAAGAAGAGAAGTTTCGCAAAAGATGAGGGAGGGAGCCTGTAGGGGCTATTAGACAGTGCAAAGATACGGCGACTTTATGCAAAGAGGCCTTGCAAAATTGGCCAAAAACCTGTCAAAATTGGCCATTTTCACAAAAAAGGCCAATTCTGCTATCTTGCAAAATTGGCCATCGACCCCTCTCAAACCCTTATGTAGAAAGGGATGAGCACTGACAGGTGCTATAGAAAAACGAAAAGACAAGTTGGTCTTGTCTTTTGCATTTTAGCTGGTTGTCTGATTTATTAATTGTTCTATTATTTTGGGGAAATGTTCGTACTCTAAGAGGTGTATTTTCTCGGCTAGAGTGTCGGGAGTATCGGTAGGGAGGACATCGGTTTTTGCTTGGAAGATGATATTCCCCTCGTCATAATGTTCGTTTACGTAGTGAATAGTGATACCGCTTTCGGTCTCGGCGTGCTCGATAACGGCTGTATGAACGTGTGCGCCATACATTCCTTTGCCACCATATTTAGGCAAGAGGGATGGATGGATATTCACTATTTGGTTAGGGTAAGCTTCTGTAAGCGCCTCTGGGACTTTCCAGAGGAATCCTGCTAATACAATCAGGTCGGGCTGTTGCGCCTTTAGGAGGTCTAAGACTACTGATGAATGGTAGAAGGCTTGGCGGTCAAAGACCACTGTGGGGATAGCCAAGCGTTTGGCACGAGCTAACACACCTGCTTGTGGGTTGTTAGAAAGGATAAGGCTTACTTGTGCAGTTCTTTTTTCTTGGAAATAAGTAGCGATACGTTCGGCATTAGAGCCTGAACCAGAGGCAAAAACAACAATTTTTCTCATAGCATTTGCAAATTGGGTGAAGAGCCATTGGGTACAATGGCTTATTTTGGCATACGATATTTTTTCTTTTCCTATGTATATAAGTGCTAAGGCGTATCCTTTGGGCAGATTTTTGGGCAAGAGGTGCTTTTGCAAACGGTAACTCTCTCGCAATCGGCGTTTTAGGCAGTTTCTATCGACAGCGCGTTTGAAATGGCGTTTTGGTACACTTACGAGTAACTGATAGGGTACAGGCATTGCCTGAATAGGAACATAGAGGAGTTTCAGCGGGTAGCAACTGAAGCTATTGGCCTGCTGAAAGAGTGTTTGAATGAAATCGCGTTTGCAGAGTTTTTCTGTTTTTGGGAAAGTAGGCAAAGTAGATTATTATTAATAATCGGCAAAAGTACAAAACAATTGGCAATATAGCAAATACAGCGGAGGCCCCTCTCAAGGAAGCGGTTCAAAAGACTCATTGAACAACTCACATAGTACTCCCATTAGCATTTTGGCATCTGTTTGGATTTAAGCAAAAACTTTAGCATTAGGTTGGTGTTCTTTAGTATTCTAATTCTGTTAAAGTATGTTAATGTTTAAGCGTTTTCAAAGAGGCTTAGGACGGCTTTTAGAAAGAACCGATAGGGCGTAACAGACTTTATCTCTCTAAAAATTAGTATTTTAACCCTTTGGGAGAAAGCAGTAAAAAATAATCATTTTTTTAAGAGTTTTATCAGCGTATTCACACACTTATTTCTAAAACCTTATGAATGACGTATTTTTTTAACACTTTTACAAGGCGTTGTTTAAAAAACAGGGATTGACAGTAGCTATTGAAGCCCTAGGAATATAGAACCAAAAAAAATACTTACAGGCTGCACGCCAATAAATATTTTTTCTGTACTTTTGCGCCCATTAATTAAATAATACAATAGCGATGAAAGAAAAACTGATGTATGCACTGTTATGCACTGTGCTGTTCGTAGGGTTCGCTTTTGCCCAAGAACACACCATAACGGGGGTAGTAAAAGATGGGGATGGCACCCCACTACCAGGTGCCTCTGTAGTAGTAAAAGGTACCTCGCAGGGGGTTGCTACCGATTTTGATGGGAAATACACCATCAGAGTAGCTAACAGCAAGGCTATTCTTGTCTTCTCTTCATTAGGGGCTAAAACGGTAGAACGCCCCGTAGGGAGCAACAAAGTAATCAACGTAACACTACAAGATGAAGCCCAACAGCTGGAAGGAGTAGTAGTTACCGGTTACCAAGAGATTAACAAAAACCTCTTTACAGGTAGCTCGCAAACCCTGAAAGCTGACAACATCAAAATGGACGGTGTAGTAGATGTAGGGCGTATGATAGAAGGTCGTTCTGCAGGGGTAAACGTACAGAACGTTTCGGGCACCTTTGGTACATCTCCTAAAATCACCATTCGTGGGGGCTCTTCTATCTTTGGCGACACTAAACCTCTTTGGGTAGTAGATGGCGCTGTACAAGAAGAAGTAGTAAACCTATCGTTTGAACAGTTGGCTTCGGGAGATGCTTCTACCCTAGTAAGTTCTGCTATCTCTGGCATTAACGCGAACGATATTGAAAGCATCGAAATTCTAAAAGATGCTTCAGCCCTTTCTCTTTATGGGGCACGCGCGCTGAATGGAGCGGTGATTATCACCACCAAAGGCGGGCGCAAGAATATGAAAACACAGGTGAACTACCAGTTAGAAGAGTCGGTGCGTATGGTGCCTAACTACGGTCAGTACGACATTATGAACTCTCAAGAAACGATGGATGTGTACCAAGAGTTGGAGCGCAAAGGCTACTTCTCGCTTTCTTCGCACACCCAAGCACGCTATGGCGGGGCTTACAATATTATGTACCGCGCTATAGACACCTACAATCCTAAGACAGGTACTTTCCTACTAGAAAACAGTCCTGAAGCACGCAATGCTTTCTTGCGCAAGTACGAATACGCGAATACCGATTGGTTTAAAACGCTTTTCCGCCCTTCGCTTACGCAAAACCACACCGTTAGTTTATCGGGAGGTGGCGAGAATGCTACTGTATATGCTTCTGTGGGCTTTTTCGTAGACCCAGGATGGAGTATTGCTGACCGCGTACACCGTGTAACAGGGAACCTTAAAACATCGTACAACCTTTCTAAAAACGTAAAAGTAGGGGTGCTGACCCAAGGGTCTATCCGTACGCAAAAAGCACCTGGTACGTACAACCGTACAGCTAACACTGTAGAAGGGGGTTATACCCGTGATTTTGACATCAACCCTTTCAGCTATGCGCTGAACACTTCGCGCACTTTGCGCCCTTATGGCGATGATGGCAACCTCGAGTACTACCGCTTTAACTATGCGCCGATGAACATCCTAAACGAGCTTGCTAACAACTATATGGACTTGAACGTGCTGGAGTACAAAGTACAAGGCGACTTAGAAGTGAAATTGGCCAAAGGATTAAAATACAACTTCCTTGGGTCGGTACGCCACGTGAAGAGTAGCAACGAGCACTCTATGACTGAGGATTCTAACATCGTAGGGGCTTACCGCGAAAATGGCACTAAAATTATTGCGGAAAACAACCCTTTCCTATTTAAAGATCCTAACGACCCTGACAAGCTACCACAAATAGCACTGGCTAATGGGGGTATCTACAAACTTACAGAAAACAACCTTCAAAGCTACTACTTCCGCAATGCTTTGGAGTACAAACGCTTGTTCAACGAGGCGCACGACCTGAAAGTATTCTTGGGTCAAGAATACCGCCATACCGACCGCGACAATCAGTTCTTTAACGGCTATGGCTACCTTTTCAAAAAAGGAGGTACGACCTTTACCGACTATCGGACTTTGCAAAAAAGTATCCAAGAGAACTCTCCTTACTTTGAAAAAGGGTTTAGCAAAGAGCGCGGTATCGCTTTCTTCTTGCAAGGTACTTACGGCTACAAACAGCGCTATGTGTTTGCAGGAACGCTTAACTACGAAGGCTCTAACCGTTTAGGGAAAAACACTTCTAAACGCTGGTTGCCTACTTGGAATGCGAGTGCCCGTTGGAATGTTACCAACGAATCTTTCTTAGAAGGCAACAGCACTATCTCAAATCTCGCTTTGCGCGCTAGCTACGGGCTTATTGCAGGTTTAGGAAATGCCAGCAACGCTTCGGCTATCTTCTTGAACACTATCTCGAACCGCTATGCTGAATTGGACAGAGAAAGCATCATTCAAATCAGCTCTTTGCAAAACAGCGACCTCACTTGGGAAAAAGTGTACGAAACCAACTTTGGTATGGAGCTCGGATTGTTTAAAAACCGCCTGTCTCTCTCAATGGACTTGTACCAAAAAAACTCTAAAGACCTGATTGACTACGTACGCACTTCGGGCATCGGTGGTGAGTACATCAAGTTAGCAAACAACGCTACGATGATTACCAAAGGAATTGAGGTAGCGATAGATACCAAGAACATCAAAACTGACGAGTTTAGCTGGAATACCGGTATCAACTTCTCTTATTTCAATCAAGAAATCACTAAATTGGCTTTCAAACCCAATGTGTACAACCTTGTTAGAGAGTTAGGAGGGAACGTAGTAGGTGGACAACGCAATACTTTGTACTCTTACGACTTCAAAGGATTGAGCGAAGCTGGTTTGCCTCTATTCAACCTATTGGACGGCAGTACTAAGTACGAAGATATTGATTTCCAAACTACCAAGGACATTCTCAGCTATCTGAAAAAAGAAGGTGCTGTAGAGCCTAACATCACAGGAGGTTTCTCTAACACTTTCCGCTACAAGAACTGGGAACTCTCTGCGCTTATCACCGCTCAAGCGGGCAACAAGTTGCGCAAACCAGACCAATACGATGTAGATTACAACGACCTAAGTGTATTCCCCAAAGAGTTTAAAAACCGCTGGGTGAACGCAGGCGATGAGCGAATCACGAACATTCCGTCTATCCCTTCTAGAAGAACTATCAATGAAATAGGTCGTTCTACCCTAAGAAGAGTGTACAATGCGTACAACCACTCTACCGAGCGAGTAGTAGATGGCTCTTTTGTGCGTATGAAAAACATCTCTCTTTCTTATTCATTCCCTAAAGAAGTGTTAGACCAATTGCACATCAACAGCTTGAGTCTTCGTATGCAAGCCACCAACCCTTTCCTTATTTATGCCGATAAGGATTTGAACGGTCAAGATCCTGAATTCTTCCGCTCTGGTGGGGTAGCGTACCCTGTAACAGCTCAATATACTTTTACAATTAGTCTTGGCATCTAAAAAACGAATATACTATGAAAAAGAATATATACCTACCCATACTCGCCTTAACACTGAGTGCTATGCTCGGTTCGTGCGAAAAGTTCCTCGACGAAGTGCCGGATGCTCGTACTGAAATCGACACTCCTGAGAAGATTCAAAACTTATTAGGTACTGCCTACCCGAACGCTCTCTACTTTGATATGTGCGAAACAATGAGCGACAATGCAGGCGAGAAAGAACAACTCTCTGAGTCATCAGTCTATAACACCCAATTATACTCTTGGAAAACCATTAGCGAATCAAACCAATACGACATTCCTGGGTTCTACTGGAACAGTGCCTACGAGGCTATTGCTAGTGCGAACCACGCTTTGGAAGCTGTTGAAAAGTTAGGTGGAGGAGCGGAATTAGACTACCTGAAAGGAGAAGCCCTCGTGGCGCGTGCCTACGCTCATTTTATGCTAGGCGTGTTGTGGTGCAAACCATTCAATCCTGCTACTGCCAATACCGATTTGGGATTGCCTTATGTTACCAAAGCAGAGAAAAAGGTATTTGAAACCTACCGCCGCATCCCGCTAAGCGACTACTACAGCGCTATTGAGAAAGACCTCTTAGAAGGACTTCCTCTGATTGTGAACACCAAATACAAACAGCCCAAATACCACTTCACTACCGAAGCTGCGCACGCTTTTGCTACCCGCTTCTACCTAATGAAGGGCGATTGGGACAAAGTAATTGAACACGCTGATGCTGCCTTAGGGAACAGTGCCTCTACTAAGCTAAGAGATGTATACGGACAAAAATCGCTTACCTATGCACAAAAAAGAAATCTGTACAGCAGTTCTAACGAAGTGGCAAACGCCCTAGTTGTAGGAGCGCTTTCTTCTTACAACAACTATATGGCACTGAACAAGTACGGAGTGAACGTAACGATCAAAGATTTTCTTTCTTCCTCTGCTTCGCACCCATTAGGACAATCTTGGGCTTACACCTTTTATGGAGGAGACGACTATGCGAACATTCCTAAATACCAAGAGTACTTTAAGTACACTAACATCTCTATAGGTATTGGTTCACGCTACAATATGGCCGTTCTGTTCTCTTACGACGAGGTCTTCTTAAACCGATTGGAAGCCTACCTAATGAAAGGCGAAAAAGCTAAGTTCCTAAGCGACCTTTTGGTGATGCTCAAAACAAAAACTGAGGACGACCTTTCTAGTCTTACTGCCATTACAGAAACCTCTCTGAACAACCGCTACCACGGAAAAGGCACTGCTCTTGCCCCTGCCTACACCTTGAGCACCCAACAGCGCGAGTGGTTGCAATGTGTGGTAGACGTTCGCCGTATGGTATTCCTTTTCGAGGGTTTGCGTTGGTTTGACAACAAACGCTTCAATATGGAGATTACACACCAAAAAGGAAGTGAAACAATGGTGCTAAGTGCTACTGACCCACGCAGGGAATTGCAAATTCCAGAAGATGCTCAAAACAACGGCATCAGTGCAAACCCCAGATAATTTTAGAACCCTTTAAAGATTTTAAAACAATGAAAAAGATATATACGCTTGCTGCTACCCTTCTTTTGGTAGCCTGCGCCCCAAAGGAATCGCTAGATAAAAACAGCGTTTTGACCGACCCTGTTGTAGCCAAAACGGCTTTGGATACCTACATCTACAACCAGTTCCAAAAACCGTACAACATCATTGTAAGTTACAACTACGTAGATGCTGACTTTGAGCAAAACAAATACCTTTACCCTCCTACCGAGAGCAAAGTACAACCAATGCTCGAAATCGTGAAAAAAGTGTGGATTGACGCCTACAAAGCAGCTGCAGGAGCGAACTTTATGAAAGAAGTAGCTCCTCGCCAAATCTCCCTCATCGGTGGGTACAATGTCAATTCAAGCGGTACCATCACCCTTGGTTTTGCGGATAGTGGCATGAAAATTACCCTTTTCAACGTAGACCAGCTCGACACCCACGACCACGATGCTACCCGCAGATACTTCCACACCATTCAGCACGAGTATTGCCACATCATCAATCAGAAAAAACCTTATTCTGAAAAATACGGCAAGATTACTCCTTCGGGCTACACTGCCAACTGGTATAACGTGCAAGATGCTGATGCTTATGCTGCGGGCTTCATCACCCCGTATTCAATGCTAAACGATATGGAAGACTTTGCCGAGATGACCTCTACTATGCTAAGTATGAGCAGAACCCAATGGGATGCTAAAGTAAATGCCATTAGCAGTACCACAGGGAAAGCCGCTATCAGAAAGAAAGAGGCCTTCATAGTTGATTACTTTAAAAGCGAATGGGGCATCGACTTCTATATGTTACAAGAAATCGTTGAAACACAAATGCAATCTGTATTACAATAAAATTTAAAGAAATGAAAAAGTTATTATACTTATCGACCATAGCGCTGACCCTTTTGGCTTGCCAAAAAAATGAACCGGACGACTTGTTTGGCAAAAATCCTTCTCAGCGCTCTCAAGAAAGTCAAGCTGCTTTGCGCCAAGAGCTCACTGCTGCTGAGCACGGCTGGAAGCTGACCTATTTCACAAACCAAGAGAAGTTTGGAGGCTTCACTTTCCTAATGAAATTCTCTCCTGATGGTTTGGTAGAAATGGCTTCTGACGTTAGCACTACGGCCTCTGCCACTACGAGCAAATACGAAATCAAACAAGGACAAGGCACTATGCTTTCTTTCGTAACTAAAAACTACATCCACGAACTCGCTGACTCTTTCACACCAAGCGATTTGCGCGGAAAAGGATACGAAGGTGAGTTTGAGTTCATCTATTATGGCAAAGAAGGCGACAAACTGAAATTCAGAACTCAACGCAAGGACAATCAGCAGTACTTGTATTTTGAGCCCGCCTCTTCACAAGATTGGAATGGATTAAGCAATCTATCAGGAAGTGTGAGTGCTATAGAAGGCGACCCTATTAGACACTATTTTAAGGTAACTACGGGAACCTCTAGCGAGACTTATACTATTTCTCTCTCTCATAGATATTTAACCCTCACCTCTCTGTCTGACCCTAACAAAGTGCTCAAAACAGGCGTAGTACCCACTAGCAAAGGATTTACCTTTACGCCCCCCTTGGTACTTGAAGGCAAAACCTTCTCTGAACTTCCGTGGGACAACAACGCTTCGCCTGCGCGCTACACCAACACTATAGAAGGGGTTACTGCCGAAATACGCTTTGCGCGATTCCCTACTGCAGAGCAACTGAATGACGACTATGCCGAACTGAATAATATTTCGCAACTCGTAATATTAGAAAGCCTTGTAAAAGGCTCTTCTACCACCTCAGAGATGTTCTACAATAACGTCTTTAAAATTGATGATACCAAAAGATTTGTGAGGGTAAACATAGGCTTGTTCAACAATAACATATGTGGAGTTTTCATTACATACAACTTTAATGGAACAAGTGCCAACCTCTATTCTGTGGGCAGATATTCTATAAGAGAAAAACGCTTTTTCCCAGGAACTTTCACAGGACAGTTTTACTCTGAGAACTTGGCTCTTTGGCAAGCTTCTGAAAATGCAGCTATCTACGCAAAAGCCAAAAGTGCTATTCAGTCAATCTTTGAATTGGGACATAATGGTCTCTACGTAAGGAACCTACACAGCAAGTACTTCTCTTACCAAACCTATATGCTCCAAAGCCGAGACTACCCTATTCAGTTCTCTGCCTTAGCCCTTCCTAAACAATAACCCTTAAAATAGGATTCAAAATGAAAAAAGTACTCATTCTTATTGCTGCTATCGCTGCTACTGCTTGTAGCAAAGATGACAACGACAATAATAACAATACCAACAATGGTGGGGGAGTAAATCCTCCCTCACCTATTCAATACGCAGCCCTAAGTGTAGCCACTCCGACGGTTACTTTCACAACCCTGAGCAGCACCCAAACGGTTGCCATTACAGCTGGTTCTGGCAGCTATACCGCTACCACCGCAGAGCCTATTGTTGCTCTAACAATAGTGAGGAATACTCTACAGCTTACGAGCATTGCTACTGGTACTACTACTGTAACGGTATTAGATGTGCTAAGCCAACAGAAAGCTGAGATTGGCGTAAGTATCAAACTATCTTACACTGTAGACGAACAAGGCACCATCACTCAATCTGATCGGAAAAACTTCTCAGACGACACCGATTTGGTCATCAGCGATGTAAAAGCGATTGCGGATGGTGTATTCAGCGGTTTTGGAGAGTTCAGAAGTATTACTACCCACGGAGTAGAAACCATTGGGAAAAAGGCTTTCGCCAGCTGCCAATCAGTGGAAGAAATCACCTTGAACAAAGTTAAGACAATAGGCTTAGGTGCTTTTCAATTCAATGCCTCAGTAAAAACGATTACTATCACAGGGGCAGAAAACGAAGAGCTATCTATTGCCAAAGAAGCTTTTGCTTCTTGTCATGATCTGAAAACGATTTTGCTCCCTGCACAAACCAAAGAGATAGGAGTTAATGCATTCTTACAATGCCGCCAGATAGCAGTAGTAAAGTGTGCTGCTCCTGAGCCTCCTAAAATCTCTCGCAACACCTTCCCTAGCCTTCTTACCGAAGTAGAACGCATCTTGTATGTTCCTAAAGGCAGTAAAGAAAAATACGAAAACAGTCCTAACTGGAAGAGCAAGTTCACGAGTATAGAAGAGCTTAATTAATAACCGATCACCAATTTGCCACATCGACACATTGACAAATTGGCACATCAACAAATTGACATATCTACTATGAAACATCTTTTAAAAAATACCGCGCTGCTTTTACTTTGCAGCACCCTCGCTTTCTGCTCAAAGAAAGACGACGATAGCCCCCAAAGTGGCACCTCAGGTAGTGTAACCCCTAAGGTGTCGCTACTACAAGTAGCTTCTGACAACGGTAGCTACTCTATAGACGTGGCAGCCAATACTGCCTACACCCAACAGACCGATGCCAACTGGATTAAGCTCTCTGACGACACTGACTACAGCACTGTCAAGTTTGAAGTGAGAGCCAACGAAGGAAGCGAACGCCGTGGCTCTATCAAACTTTTTGTGCAAAACGTGGAAAAGGCTAAAATAGAGATTTACCAAAAAGCACGTTTGTTTGTAACGCTCGAAAACAGCACTATTGAGGTAGGGGCTGATGAAGCAGAACACACCCTGAACATCACTGACCGAAATACCGACCAATACACTCTCTCGGCTTCTGAAAGTTGGATTACATTCCCTTCTCAAACCGAAAAAAACAAAGTTACCTTTAAAACAGCGCAGAACGACTCTGGAGCTGCTCGCTCTGGCAAGATAAGCCTCAAAGTAGAGGAGAAAATCATTGCTGAAATTACGGTTACCCAAAGAGCTACCGTAGCCTACCTATTGCCTTTCGTTGAATTTGGCAAAGTAGCCAACGACATCAAAGAGTTTGAGAAAGTACGAAAAAGCACCCTCAAAAGCGAAAAAGATTTGGGCTCTGGCACCCAACTCACTTACACCGTAAAAGACCCTCTATTTGGAGAAGTTCAGTACGTTACTAACCTACGAGGCTTCCAGAGAGCTGGTCTTTACAGCAAAGAGCCCACAATGACCGATGCTCAGAAAGCTGACTTCCAAGCTTTCCTTTTGCAAGAAGGATTTGAGAAAATCAGTATTCAAGGGTTCAAAACGACCTTGTCTATCTCCAAAGAGACAAAAGAGGCTTTCGTACACAAAGAAAAACAAGTGTTAGTACAATTTATGGCTGATGCGAAAGCAAACCACTACGCTTTCTCATACTACCCTGTACAGCAAAAGAACTTTGCTACTTTCAGTGCAGTTCCTTCATTATTCAAAAAAGGAGCTACAGATGCTGAAGTTGCTCAGTACGAAGCAGCCAATGGCGGCACCCTAGATGCAGCCAATTCGCCTGCCTCAAACGCTAGTCGTAGTGCTTTCTTATACAAGGTGAACAAAAATAACGTTATAAGCCGCACCTACTTTGTAGGAAAAGCTACCAACAACCGTGTAGGTCTGTTCCAAACCACTTTCCGTTTTAGCAATGCCACTGCTGCTTTCTTTGCAGGCTTAGATGGCGAGTACTATCCTACCAAAGAATTCTCGGCTCTCCTTTTAAAAGAAGGCTTTGAATACTCTGGGGTTTCTAAAAATGGCTACGTGGTTTACAAAAAAGGAAAAGACTTTATTGCTGCAAAAGTTATCTTTGTAGACAAAGAAGCTGTATTAGAAGTTATGACTTACTACAGCGTTTAATTCAATACACATATTAACAAATTAGGTCAAAAGTACGAATCAGCTACCTCGCTCAAACACAAATAGCCGAGATCGTGCCTTTGACCTATTTTGCAAATCGACAAATTGACACATCAACTATGAAACATCTTTTAAAAAACACCGCGCTGCTTTTACTTTGCAGCACCCTTGCTTTCTGCTCAAAGAAAGACGACGATACTCCAGAACAAGAAGAAGTACGCAAAGAGAAAAACCTCAGCTTGCAAAATGAACTTACAGCCGCACAAAACGGTTGGAAAATCAACTATACTGCCGACGACAACTCGCACGGCAGTTACCAATTCCTGATGAAGTTTACTCCTGACGGACAAGTGTCAATGCTATCCGACCTCCAAGAGACTACTACCCCCACTACCAGCCTATACAATACGCGCGAAGAAGCACAAGGGCTTATCCTTAGCTTACTAGGACAAAACAAAATACACCTCCTTGCCGACGCCATACAAGGAAAAGCAGGCAACGACCTCCGCGGGAAAGTCTACCAATTCCTGTACACAGGAAAAGAAGGACAAAAGCTAACCTTCAAAAACCTACTGAAGAGTTCGCAACCTACCCTCGTTTTTGAACCTGCCTCTGAAACCGATTGGAGAACCCTCCCTACACTCAGCCTAAACCTAAAAGCTATTGAGGCCAATTCTTCGTCATACTATTTGACTATCAGCAGTTCAGCTACTAGCACTACCTACCCTATTGGCTTCAACAACCGTGTCCTAACTGTTAGCGGCACTACTACTGAGACGCCTGTTTACGCTACTGAAAAAGGAATAGGCTTTAAAAACGGACTTAGTATTGGGGGAGTTAACTTTACCGAACTAGAGCGCAAAGCAGGTTCTAACCCTTCTTCCTATCAGGCTACCGTCAACGGGGTAACCGCTTTGCTACACTTCTCGTCAGTCTCTCCAGACTTATTCAATACCAACGACTACAAAGACATTGATACCTCTATTGAAGGATTTGCCATTATGTCATCAGCGTTCAAAAACCACAAACTGATGAGTGCTGACTTCTACAAAGATGTTTTAAGAATTAACAACACCTCTGACCTCTTCCTCATCAGAGTAATGTTCGAGGGCTCTGAAGATTGTTACATTCAAGTAGGGCACATCTTTGAAGGCGAATACTCTATTGTACAAATCGTCTGCAAATACGAGCTGAAAAACAAACGCTTGTATTTAAAAGACAGCGATAGAAACCTACTGACCAGCAATCCAAAGGTTTGGGATGCAGAAAAGAACAAAGCTGTTGCAGAGCAAGCTAGCCGTGCTATTGGGGCTATTTACGACCTTGGGGCAGAAGGTTTCTACATCAAAAAATTGGACATCAAAGTAGCACCACAGGAAGACAACCCAGTATACCTACTACAAAGTCATGAATTCCCTTTGTATGTATTTCCTTGCTGGGGAGTACCCAAATAAGCCACTGGAAAATTTGGCACTTTCGCAATTCTTTTGTATCTTTGTCGGTGTAAAACTAACTGAATCATTCACCCTAAAAAAGATACTATTATGAAACAGAGAGTCCCCGTATCGCAAATTATGAGTCGCGAGCTTATTACGCTCAATCCGACTCAGTCGCTTTACGAAGCCGAACGCTTGTTCAAAAAACACCATATACGCCACATTCCTGTGGTAGAGTCGGACAAACTGATAGGCATCGTAAGCTATTCTGACCTATTGCGTATCAGCTTTGCCGATATGACCGATGGTGAAGAGGAAGTAACCTCCGTAGTATACGATATGTATACCATTCCTCAGATTATGGCCAAAACTCCTCTGACTGTAGAGGCTGACACTTCTATCAAGGAAGTAGCCGAAATTTTGGCAAAACAGAGTTTCCACTCCATTCCCGTATTGGACAAGGGCAAGCTCGTAGGCTTGGTTACCACCACCGACCTTATCAAATACCTTTTAGAACAATACTAAAATGAAAGCAACAGGTAAAGAGTAAAGGGCTATGCCCAGCACTTTTTACCTGTTGCTTTTTTACTTTTATCTTATTAAAATGAACGAACTCACCTTAGACCTCAACGAAGTAAGCCCTCAGCTACTGTATGGCGAGGACGACAGCAATATCAACCACCTCAAAAGCCTTTTCCCCAAGCTCAAAATCGTAGCGCGGGGCACTAAGCTCATCGCCTTTGGGGAAGAACAAGCACTACTTCAGTTTCAGCAACAATTGGAAAAGCTCATTGCCTACTGCACCAAATACAATCGTTTAGACGAACGCATCATTGATAGCCTGCTTGCTGACAACAGCACCTCCAATCCCGAAAAAACACTCGAAGAAGGCATCATCGTACACGGTGTAAGCGGCAAAGTGATTCGCCCACAAACCAAAAACCAAGTGAAGCTTGTCGAGCTAATGCGCAAAAACGATATGGTTTTTGCCATAGGCCCTGCAGGTACGGGCAAGACCTATGTAGGGGTAGCTCTAGCCGTAAAAGCCCTCAAAGAAAAGCAAGTGAAACGCATCATTCTCACCCGCCCTGCGGTAGAAGCGGGCGAAAACCTCGGCTTCCTCCCCGGCGACTTAAAGGAGAAATTAGACCCCTATATGCAGCCTCTTTACGATGCCCTGCGCGATATGATACCCCCCGAAAAACTACACGCTTTCATCGAGGCTGGCATCATAGAGATTGCTCCCCTTGCTTTTATGCGCGGACGCACCTTGGACAACGCTTTTGTAATTTTAGACGAGGCGCAGAACACTACCCACGCCCAGATGAAAATGTTCCTAACCCGTATGGGGCGCAATGCCAAGTTTATGATTACGGGCGACCCTGGCCAGATTGATTTGCCAAGAAAAGTCTCTTCAGGACTTAAAGAAGCAATGCTCATCCTTAAAAACGTAAAAGGCATTGCTTTCCTCCACTTAGACGACAAAGACGTAGTACGCCACCCATTGGTGCGCAGTATCATTGACGCCTACAAAACCATAGAAAACAACGAATAGTAGTAGTACAACGAGCAATTATTTTTAGCCCCATAAGACTGACTCTTTGCCTTGGGTTCCCCCCTAAGGCAAAGTTTTTTCTTCTATTTACAACCTTCCTCTCTTTTCATTCGTTTATAGGGCAAAACAAAGTCAATATCTTTAAGACCGATTTAACTATTAACAACCCCTATAAAAATGAGAAACATTATCTTTTCACTGCTATGGGCAGTCAGCGCAATAAGCGTTGCACAAACTTCTTTTAAAGGCACATTGGTGAGCCCTGACCAAAAACCTATAAGTGCCGCGAATATCCTTTTAATGTCGCTCCCCGATTCTACCCTCGTAAAAGGAGCTATCAGCAATGAGCGAGGCTTTTTTGAGTTGCCCAACCCTTCTAACAACCCAAAGGTAGTACTCAAAATTACCCACTTAGAATACCAAGACTATTGGATTACTCCTACAGAATCTCAACTGGGCACTATCCTGCTCTCTCCTGCTACCAATCAATTAGAAGAGGTAGTGGTAAGCGTTCGTCGCCCTATCATAGAGCAGAAAGGTACGCGCATCAGTACTAATGTGGCGCAGTCTACCTTGCAGAACCTACCCCGTGCTGAAATGCTCATCAACTTCCTACCTGGGGTCAGCACTTCGTACACAGGCGGGGGCTTTGAGGTGTTTGGAAAAGGGAACCCTATCTTCTACATCAATAACCGCAGAGTGCGCAACCTTGATGAAATTTATCAGCTATTGCCTAAAGATATTGAGAGTATAGAGCTTGAAACCCAACCTGGTGCCGAGCACGACAATACCGTCGGGGCAGTTATCTACATCAAACTGAAAAAGAAACAAGGCGATGGACTCAGCGGCTCTGTAGATAGCGATGTTTACTTAGTAAAAAAAGGTTCTTCGACAGAGAGTTGGCTCAACCTAAACTATCGCAAAGGCAAAACCGACTACTTTATTACTATAGGCAATTATAACAACTTCAACAAGAAGAGGGCTGACTTCCACCAACATTTGCAGGTGCATACCCCAAGCAATGATTGGCAAGTAATGAGTAGTGAAACAAACAAAAGTAACGCCAAAGGAATAAACGCCAAAATAGGTCTTGTCCACGAATTCTCCGACAAACATTCAGCAGGTTTTAGCCTAAGAAGAAACATAGAGCCTTTCAGCGGACACCGTTTTAGCACACAGGAAACTGCCACCTTCAAGAACAACCTCCTTACAGCCAAAGGAGTCAACGAATACGACCGCTTTAACCAAAACAAAGAGCTGTCTGCCAATGCTTATTACGAAGGAAAGCTCACTGACAAACTAAAGCTGCAAACTGACGTTGATTACATAAACCAGCGTTCTGACAATACTTCTGACATCGTAGAGCAAAATCTCCTCACCTCTACCTCTCGGAAAGTGCATACACACTCCAATGCTGCCTCTGATTGGTGGGGCCTTAAAACTACCTTGTTGCAAAAACTTGGAAAGGGAGCCCTGAGCTATGGAGCAGAAATGAGCAACCTACACCGCACTGAAGATTATACAGATAATGTACTATTGGCTTCAGATATTAAAAACACCGAAACGCGTTCAGCTGGGTTCCTAAGCTTCTCTTACCCTATTAAAAAAGTAAACTTGAAACTCGGTACACGCTATGAGTATGCTGACTTCGGCTATTACGAAAACGGACTAAAAAGCAATGTAAAGAGTAAAACCTACCGTAATTGGCTACCCAGTGCTTCTATCTCTTTTCCTTGGGACAAAACCCAACTCACTTTTAGCTATGCTCGCAAAATCAAGCGTCCTGCATTCTACCAGCTCAGCGACTACAATACCTATTCCTCTCCTTTCTTATACAACCGCGGTAACCCATACATTGTACCTCAGCTTACTGACGAGTGGAGTGCACTGGCTACCTACGGGCCTCTTTCGGCTTCGGTAATATATTCGAACATACACAAGGCTATTTATACCCACCATCAACTTTCCTCTATAAACCCTAATGCTATTGAGAAAACACTTCGCAATTACGACGATTTTGGCCTACTGAAAACCGTACTCAATGCGCAAACCCAAATAGGCAAATGGATGCCCAAACTTACTTTCACGTATAGCAAACCTTTTGCAAGTAATGTGTTTTACAAGAATGAAGAGCGCTTCTCTGTTGAGTGGACGAACCAAATTATCCCCTCTGAAAATTGGCTTATCTTGGCGATGTTTACTTATGTGAGCAAAGGTTCTGAACATGAGACCTATGCCTATAAAGAGATGAGTGGTATGTTCGTAGGTGTAGGACGTATGTTCTTCAACCAATCGCTTACGGTATATGCAGTGGTTTTTGACCCCTACAATGGGCTCAATACTCACAGCCGCATACAGAATCCTTTTATCAGCGAAACAAGTTACCAAAGCTATAACCATTTTAGTTTTAAGATGGGACTGAGCTACAATTTTAACAGCACCCAAAGCAAGTACAAAGGACAAAGTAGTAGCGAAGAAGAAAAAAGCCGATTGTAGAACATTCTCTATTTTTTCATCATAATGAGTCAGTTATAAAACTGTTTCCTCCTCTGAAGAGTCTCTATTCTCAGCACAATGAGAGAGTTCTTTTCTTTAAAAAGCAACCTTTTAAAATCTCTAAATAAAGCTAAACATCATTCATCCTACGAATATCTTCTTTTTAAGCTAAAAAAAGGTGGTACGCTTTTTGTTTCAAAAAAAAGTACTACCTTTGTGCTTTCAAATAAGTTGAAGTTATGAATCTCATCAAAACCTTTACTGCATTCTTCATTCTTGCAGGTAGCATTGCCACCGTGCAAGCACAACAAACTGCTGTTGAGCTAACAGACCGCTCAGTAAAAACACCTCCTATTTGCAGCCATTGGACAGAGGAAAAGAATGTTCCTGCTCAAGAAGCTTTCCAACACTGCTTAGAGGATTGGATGGCTAGACGCTTCAGCTATCCTATCGAAGCCCTCAAAAAGGAAACCCAAGGCACTGTTCTTATTCATTATTTGATTGATGAAAAAGGACAATTTAGCATTCAGAAAGTAGAAGGTCCTTCTGCTTTGGCCGCTGAAGGGAAACGCATCTTTAGTGGATTCCCTGCTGTAATTCCTGCCAAAGATGCTAAAGGAAATCCCATAGCCGTAAAAGGTACCTACCCTATCCTATTTGAAATGGCCTTCAGACAGTAAGGAGGAAGACATCGCCTTGATTTTTCTTTAATTTTCTAAATCATTTTCTAAGAACTTCTTGCTGCTAAGGGTATCGTCCTACACTAACAGAAGTGAAATACAAAGAATAGCAAAACCGTGAACAAAGAACACCTTAAACAATTAGAAGCCGAAAGTATTTACGTGATGCGCGAAGTAGCTGCGCAGTTTGAGCACCCTGCGCTACTTTTTAGTGGCGGGAAAGACTCTATTACCTTAGTGCACTTGGCAATGAAAGCCTTTGCTCCTATGAAGATTCCTTTTCCTTTGGTGCATATCGATACCGGACACAACTTCCCTGAAGCCCTCGCCTACCGCGATGCCTTAGCCAAACGCATTGGTGCCGGGCTGATTGTACGTCAGGTGGAAGATACTATCAAAGCTAAAGGCCTCACCGAACCTAAGGGCAAATTTGCCTCTCGGAACTGGTTGCAAACCCATACGCTATTAGACACCATCGAAGAGTTTCAGTTTGACGCTTGTATAGGGGGGGCACGTCGCGATGAAGAAAAAGCCCGTGCTAAAGAACGCTTCTTCTCTGTAAGAGATGAGTTTGGGCAATGGGATCCGAAATTGCAGCGCCCTGAACTGTGGAACATCTACAACGGACGCATACAGAAAGGCGAAAACGTACGCGTATTCCCTATCTCCAACTGGACAGAATTAGACGTGTGGAGCTACATCCAGCACGAGAAGATTGAACTCCCTTCTATCTATTTTGCTCATAACCGCGAAGTGATTGAGCACGACGGGCGCCTAATAGCCGTTTCTCCTTTCATCCAAATAGACGAAAACGATACAATCTTAAACAAGCGTGTGCGATACCGCACTGTGGGAGATATGACCTGCACCGCAGCCGTAGAAAGCACCGCAGCTACCTTAGAAGAGGTAGTGAACGAAATTACTGCTTCGCGCATCTCAGAAAGAGGCGAAACCCGCATCGATGACAAAGTTACCGAAGCAGCAATGGAAGACCGCAAAAAAGGAGGTTATTTCTAAAATATTGGCCACATACGGCCTACCACCACTGAAACCAATAATTGTATAATATGAAAAGAGTTTTATTGTTGATAGCCACTATAATGGGGCTACAAAGTTGTTCTACCGAACAAAAAACAGTGTATTGGGTGAATAGTATCCCCCAAGAATGTAAAGAAGGGGCTGACAAAATGCAATGCCTACAAGTGTACAAAGGAGAATCCTTAGACCAAGCAAAATGGGAGCTTCTTACAGTTCCTATCGAAGGGTTTACATTCGAAGAAGGATTTTTCAGGAAGATTGAAGTAAGCGAGAAACCTCTGAAAGATACCCCTTCCTTAGCTTACACCTTAGTTCGCGAGTTGGAAAAAGTAAAAGATACTCGCTTTGACCTACAAGGTGAATGGCTCCTCAGCCAAATGGGCGATAGCACTATCACTGCCGAAGCACAACCCTTTTTAAAACTAAATGTTGGAGAAATGAAAGTGAATGGCTCCGACAGCTGCAACACCCTTATGGGGAGTATTAAAACCCTTACCAGCAAAGAACTTGTATTTGGGGATGTAGCCTCTACCTTAATGCTTTGCGAGAAGATGGAAGTTGCCGATGCTTTTGGTGCTGCATTAAAAGAAGTATGTTCTTATGAACTAAAAGATGGACAGTTACTCCTTTTCGACCAACAAGGAAAAGCACTTTTAACTTTCAAAAAGAAATAGAACCTTTCTTCTAACAAAAAAGAAGCGTTGCCCATAGGGCAACGCTTCTTTTTTGTTATTTAAATATTTAGTGATAATGACTTGCTTTAGAAAAATAACGGTATGAGCAGGTAAGCAACCAAGGCAGCGATAACTCCGTAAACAAACATAGGCACAGCAGTGGTCTTGATAATATTCCCTTCCGCTTTTTCAATGCCCAATACAGAACAAACTGCAATGATATTGTTGATACATACCATATTCCCCATTGCTCCTCCTACCGATTGGAGAGCTAACACCAAAGGCACTGAAATACCTGTGGCTTGTGCTACCGAGTACTGCACTGCTCCAAAAGTAAGGTTGGAAACAGTATTCGACCCCGAAAAGAAAGCCCCTATCGCACCTAAATAGGACGCAAACAATGTCCAATATTCACCTGTAGCGTGAGCTAAACCTCTCCCTATGATTTGCACCATAGATTGCTCTCCCCCCATCAGCATAATATTTACCATAATAAGGGCACCTACAAGCGCAAGGAAAGGTTTTTGTACTTGTTTAAAGGTTGCTACAAAAAGATCTTGAGTGTTCTTGCGAGTTAAAGAGAAAATGGGCACTGCCATCAACACAGTTACCACAAAAGGAATGAAAGCTGGTACATAGAGCAACTTGTAGCTAGCACTCTCTCCCGTCATAAAAATATTGCTCAATGAAAAGATAAGACCTTTAGACACGTGAAAGTCGCCTAAATAGCCCAAAGAAAAGCCAAACCACTCATTAGCATCGTTCAAGATAGCTTTGAAAGGCAACTGTTTAATGCGTGTAATAGCCAAGATAACTATCAAAGAGGCGGTAGGAAAAAGAGCTTTTAGAAGTTGTGTTCGGCTTACCTTCTCGTGCTGAACATCAGCTGTTTCAGTTTCCTTAGATAACCCAATCCCTTTGTTGGCAAGACCTACCGAAATAAATAATCCAATAGCCCCTCCTACCAAAGCTGGAAACTCGTAGTTAAACCACGCAATAGCCACATAAGGTACTGTACAAGAAAGAATACTCAAGAAAATAAAAAGTAAATTCTCACGAATAGCTTTCCACGAAACAATCACACGCAATGCCATCACTGGGACTACAAAAGCAGCAAGCAAGTGGATAATAGATGTAATTTGCCCTATTTGCGAAAGTTCGTTATCGTTAATGAATCCTTTGTTAATAAGCTCCCCAAAGCCAAACCACGTAGGAGTACCTACTGCTCCGAAAGAAACAGGTACTGAGTTCATAATCAGAGCGAGAATAGCCACGTGTAGGGGTTTAAAGCCTAAGCCTACCAATAGAGGAGCTGCAATAGCAGCAGGAGTGCCAAACCCACTTGCTCCTTCAATCATAAAAGCAAAAGCCCAACCAATAATCATCAGCTGTGCAACAGGATTAGGACTAATGTTGCCTAACCAGCGACGCAGGACATCCATCGCTCCAGACATTTCCATCATACGGTTGAAAAGCACTGCTCCAAAAATAACGGTAATAGGCGTCATCACCGAAATAATAGCCGAAATAAACCCTGCATTGAGTTCAATAAAAGAAGCTCCAAACCAGAAATAGTTAATAACATACACTAATCCTGCAATAAGTGGAAGGGCTACATAAGAAGGAAGCGCATTGCGTTTTACCATTAGGTAGATCAGAAGTACAATAGGAAGTACACTTAACAATAAGTCCATAGAGTTTTTCTTTTAGTTTCTTTTGAGGTCGCAAAGGTAACACTTTAATTTTAAATCGCAAGAAAAACATAATAAAAATATTTCTAGACAAAACTTTTGCTACTAAAAAAGGCTGCCCTCTTTTGAGGCAGCCTTTTCAACTAAATTCTAACAATGAAAAATTCTTCTTCTTACTGCTATTTAAAATCTACATCAGTAGATTTTTGGTAGGTAATCTGTTTAGTCTTTTGGTAAACTCCAAAAGTTCCCGTAACAGTTACCTTAGTACCTTCTTTCATTCTTTCTCTGAAAGGCATAGGCAAACTATTGTAATTCTTTACGTACAATTGGATAGCAGTATTGTCGCTAAGAACGATGTGAGATTTTTTAGAAATATCTTTAAGAATACCTGTTAGTTTCACAGTTTTCCCCTTGTTAGCTTCAAAGTCAGCTACTGTAGCAGTAGTAGCATCTAATTCTACAATTGTTGGAGTAGATGGAGTAGTAGGCGTAGTACCAAATACAACATCTTTCTCAGTATTGTAAACTAATTGTTTAGTAGTAACTCCATCTTTAGTATAATCCTCAAATCTACCTTTAATAGAAGTTATTACTTGACCATTAGTTGCCAATTTATCTTGGTTTTCTGCCTTGAACGACTTTAAGTTAGGCGAATACAACTGAACTTTAGTATTGTCAGAGAATACTACATAAGCCTTGTTATTTTCCATTTTCAGCGTTGCATTCTTCAAGTTCACATATTTACCTACTTGATAATCATTGCCTACAGCAGCAGTGGCATCTAAATCTACATAGGTAATAGGAGCAGGAGCTTTAATAAACTCAATATCGCTCTCTTGGCTGTAAATAAGCTCTCTCACCACAGCTCCATTTTTAGGTTTAAAGTCCTTAAAAACGCCTTTTATTCTTATTTCATAGCCTTCTGTACCCAATTTTTCTTTAGCTTCGTTTGAAATAGTTACACCTTGTGCTGCATACAACTGGATTTCAATACGATCTTTGAAAATAATGTAAGTTTTACCGCTTTTCACTACCGTAGTTCCGTGTAGTTTTACAGTTTTACCTTCCTTATAGTCTGAAACAGTCGCATTTTTAGCTTCCAAAGTTTCCACAGTGGTATTAGTAGTAGTACCTGTTTGAGTTTGAGTAACGGTGCCACTTACTACTTTAATATCAGCATAGCTATTGACAACAAACTGCCAGCTAGTGCGGAATTTAGTCAGTATCCCTGTAATATCAAGAGTTCCAGCAGGTACTTTTTCCTTTATAAACTTAGCATAACGGCTTGTTCTAAAAGGAATTGTTTTTCCTTGAGCATCAGTAAGAGTGTAATCTGTACCTTGTTGCTTGTCATTCTTTGTCAAGTGCAGTTCTTTGCCTACATCAGCAGTCTTAAAGTACACTCCTTTCAGAGTAACCAATTGGTTCACATTAGCATCTACTTTTAGTACATCAATAGAGCTATCAGCTTTAGCAAGGTCAGCAAGGCTTTTGCGAGCGCCTCCCATATCGTGCAAGTGGTTTTTATAAATAGCTTCAGCCATTTGTCCTACCCCTTGGTCTTTATAGGTGCCTGAACCAAACTCTACTCCCCCATTAGCTTGATGAATGCTAAGGTCTTTCAAGCGCAACTGCACTTTAGAGCCCAGTGGAAAGTCAGAGTACAAACCGGTCTTGTTGATAGCCACTACTACAGCGTTCTTTTTATCTTCGCTCTGAATGTAAATCTTCTTGTAGATATTTCCTCCTTCATCGCTAGAAATTACATAACCTTCAATAGCCTCATCGGCAGTGTAGGTCGTTACTGAGGCTGTAGCCTTAGCAGCAACATCGCTGAAAGAAACTACCTTGCCTGCAAAAGAAGGTAAGGGTCTCTTCCCGTTAGGGTCGGGAATTTCATAATCATCGTCCTTTACGCACGAAAATAGGGTGAATAGCGAGCATAGTGCTATTCCTGCGGGTTTTAATACATTTAGTTTCATCGTTATTAGTATAATATTTGACTAGTATTTAAAGACTGATTGCCAAATTCAGCATATAAGTGCGGCCATACCCCACAAAGTATTTATTGCCAAAAGAAGGCACCCCTTGGGCATTGTCCTGTAGCATACGGCTGTAATTAGCAGTACGCGATTGTTCAAAGCCTCCTGAAACAAACGAAGTGTCGAAGAGGTTGTTAATGCTGAGCAACAAGTTTACGTAGGTTTTCTTGATACGCCAAGATTTGCCCCCTACGAGGTTCACCAAGAAAACATCGTCTAAGCGCTCTTGTTTGAGAAGCTTGCGCGCTGTATCGTGGTCAATATTGGCAAAAGGCAAACGTGTATTAGGGTCAGTGAAGAAAAGCGAAGTGCGGTTCAAAGCCGAAAGAGACACGTAGTTCTGTGCCAAGAAGTTGGCTGTAGCAGCTACCCACCAATACTTAGGGTCGCGATACTCCAAGCCTAATGAGTACGCTTGTTGTGGCCCACTAGGCACGTGATAGTTCTTAAGTTTCACTTCGTCTACAACACGGTTTACCTTGCCCGATGAGACATATAGCGAAGGATTATTAGCATAAGTATGTTGGCCAATAGCTGCCGCAGCGGTCAGTTTCAAGGTAGTCAATAGCTGTGCTTCTGCCCCAAATTCTATCCCAAAATGGCGTTTCTTGATTCCCTCAATAGTTTGAGAGACAAAGTCGCTGTTAGTTTCGTCCGAAAGAGTTGTTTCTGTGTAGAAAAAGTTAGTTTCCGATGTGTTGTCTATTTCAGTGTAATACCCCGTAAGTCTTCCTTTTAGGTAGGGCATACGCAAAAGGTAACTGGCATCAGTAGTATAAGCCAATTCGTTCTTGATGTTAGGCAAGAGGCGATTAGAGTTTCGCACATTGGCAAAAATGTTTCTTACCGACTGTGGCGAATTAAAATAGCCAACATTCATCTGCAATAGGTGTCTACCCGTAAGGGCATAAGTAAGTCCTGCCTTAGTGCTCATCCCATTTTGTATTTGGATGCCACTTTTGCCATATGAATCGGGATAGAGAAGGTAGTTAAACTTGCCATCACGCTGAATATCCATATAGTGGTAGCGAGCTGCTACGAAGAACTCAGCTTTTTTGAAAGTAAAGTCTAACTGAGAGAACCCTTCTACAAGGTTGCTATTCAGTGCATAGAAGTAATTCCACTTGTCGCCTTTGCCTTTTTGCATATTAGCTTCTCCTGCATTGTAAGGCGAGTGGTCAAAATAGTCATAGTTCACAAAGTACTCACCTCCAAGAAGGTCATCTACCTCAGCAAAGTTGTCTGAGCCAATATTGCGGTACACTATACCAGAAGTCCATTTGATGAACTTATCAATAGGAGTAGCAAAGTTCACATTGGCAGAAAAAGTTTTTTCGCGGTTGATGTCGTTGCTTACTATATAGGTGCTATGCTTGTCTGCATTGTTGTAGTTAGCATAGTATAGGTCTTCCCAATTCAGTTGCGAATGAGATAAGAAGTAACTCTTCTGAAGCTCTGCTGTCGCTCTGTCTGGGCCTGAAGCGAGGTTCAGGTAGTAGCTCGGCATATTGCGGTAAAAGTTAGGTTCAGGGTTTTGAGCATTAGCATAGTTAATACGCGTATTGCCTATCTCTCCAAACTGATAACCCAAATCCACATTTAGGCGAGTGTCATTCTTTTGGTAATTGTAAGAAAATACAAAAATAGGCTCTGAGATGATGCGGTTGCGCGAGTTGCGCTTGTCGCCTCCTTGCTTGCCCCAAAACGGATTGTACTGGTATCCCATCAGGTCAATTACCTCACGGGTAAGAGGAGAAGTCTTTCCTCTTTTAACAGGAGAGAACATTCCCACAAGGTTGAAACTGTGGTGGTTGTTCAGTTGGTATTCCAATCCTCCTGCAAAGGCATAAGCGTTGTACAGAGTACCATCTGCCCAAGTGCCATCTCCCGACCAACGTCGCGAAGCAGAAAGCATATACGATAGTCCGTTGCGTTGCACTCCCGAATTGTAGGTAGCCATCATACGGCCAGCATAACTGCGGTTGCTCGCAGAACCTGAAAGTCGCAACCCTGCTCGGTTTTGCGACGGACGTACGCTAATGTAGTTTGAGCCCATCAGTCCCCCAAAAGTATAATCAGAGCTAACAAGACCGTTAGAAAGCTCTTGGTTGCGAGTTACATCATTAAGCCCTCCCCAGTTTGCCCATTGGGCACGTCCGTTTTCAAGACGGTTCATAGGGATGCCGTTCAGAAGAACAGTTACATCTTTAGAGTCATAACCACGAGGTTTGAAGAATACCGAGCTGAAATCAAAAGCAGCTCGACGCATAAAGACATCTTGCGAGCTCTGAAGAAGTCCCGACATAGCATCAGCGCCGCTCTCATCGTCTTCTAGTTCGTTTTCCGTAATCACTGCTAGCTGTTCAACCTCGCGCACTTGGTCTGCCATAAGGGTTACCACAGGAAGCTTAAGAGAGTTCTCTTCTCCTAATGTTATTACTTGTTCTTTAGAGAGGTAGCCTCCAAGTGAGAAATACAAGAGAAAGTCGCCTTGAGGAAGATTCAATACATACTTTCCATTACTGTCCGTAACCGTTTCGCGGTGAGGACTGCTCATACGCACTTTTACGCCTTGGAGTGGTTTTTGGGTTTGTTCGTCTACTACGGTACCTTGCCATTTAAACTGTGCAAAAGCCGAGGCCGAAAGCAAACAAAAAACAAAAAGATAGATTTTCTTTATCATAATTATATGATGAGATTAATACTTAAATTCAGTGCCAAAGATACAACATAAAAAGGAATTGCGCAAATAGAGCGACAAAGATTACAGCTAAAAGAAATATGAAGATTACTAATTATTTGTTTTTGAACAGTTTTTACAAAACAAAGTTTACAAGCACGAAAAGGCAAAAGAGTAAAATAGGAACACTCCCTATCCCCTACCCGATAGCTAAGAAAAATTTTCTGTTAGGAGCATCCTAGAGACATAGTGGAGACATCTCGAAGACGAAGCGAAGAGCAAGCGTACTTTCAGCCGATGTCAAGTTTCTGTCAAACACTCCCAAAACAGAAAAATAATCCTTCTCCACCCCCACTCGCCCCACTTGTCTCACAATCGCCCCAAATACCCAGCTACGCCTACTCGCTGGCTTTGGCTCTCACTCTCACCCATTCTATTTTGCCTGTGCAGCTCGCTCTCACTCTTGTCTTATCAGAGGGCAAAATACCCATATTTAGCACTTTTAAATTTGGCATTTAACAAATTATTCGTATTTTTGCGCTTGATTTTTTAGCGTTATGAACCTAACCCCTGCACTGCAAGAACGATATACTACCGAACACCAAAGTGCTTTGCAAGCACAGCGTTTGGCCGAAGAGATAGCCTTTGCCCCTGTGGCTTTTCAGGTCTCGCGGTTAATGCTGAAATTTGGTATCTTAGAAGCCTTGCACCAAGCTGAAGAAGGACTGACAATCGATGCTTTGAGTGTCGAAACAGGGCTGTCCGTCTACGCTGTAAAGGTACTGATAGAGGCCTCACTTTCTATCGGGACAGTACGCGTAACAGGCGACCTCTTCTTTCTCACCAAGGCAGGGTGGTTCTTGTTGCGCGACAAGGCAACACGTATCAATATGGACTTTGTGCAGGAAGTGTGTTACCAAGGGCTCTTCCATTTAGAGGAAGCCTTACGAGAGGGCAAACCAGCAGGACTGAAAGTCTTTGGCCAGTGGCCTACTCTCTACGAAGGCCTCAGCCAGCTACCCGCCACTGCACAAGAAAAGTGGTTCGCTTTCGACCACTACTACTCCGATGTCTCATTTGCCGATGCACTGCGTATCGTCTTCGCCACTCCTGTGCATCGCCTCTTAGATGTAGGAGGCAACACCGGCCGCTTCGCCCTAAAAACAGTCGAGTTCAACCCTGAGGTACAAGTAACCATTATGGACTTGCCTCCACAACTAACCTTAATGAGGGAACACATAGCAGGCAAACAAGGTGCCGACCGCATAAAAGGGTATGGGGTGAACCTTTTAGACCCCGAATCAGCTTTCCCTACAGGCTTTGATGCAATATGGATGAGTCAGTTTTTAGACTGCTTTTCCGAAGAAGAAGTAGTGAGTATTCTGCGCCGCGCCGCTGCTGCTATGGACGAGCAAACAGCCTTGTACATCTTAGAACCCTACTGGGACAGACAACAACACGAAACAGGAGCCTACTGCTTGACACAGATAAGCGTCTATTTTACAGCAATGGCCAATGGCAATAGCAAAATGTACCACTCTGGCGATATGTTGCGTTGCATAGAACAAGCAGGACTACAAGTAGCTGCTGTCTACGACCACTTAGGAGGAAGCAATAGCCATACACTCCTAAAACTGATGAAACCGTCAGAAGTAGAACACTCAGCCTAACCCACTTGCCTATCATATCTGTTTAAAATGTATTCAACTATCATAAAACCAACATTTGACTTTCTAATAGCTCTCACAGCCTTGCTTGTGCTGAGTCCTATCCTATTGGTCGCAATGGGGTGCCTGTGGTTTGCCAATGACGGCAAGCCTTTTTTCTATCAGCTGCGCCCTGGCAAAGGAGAACGTCTCTTTAAGATTATCAAATTCAAAACGATGAACGATCGTCGCGATGCTAATGGGGCACTTTTGCCAGATGCAGAACGACTAACTCCCATAGGGGCTTGGGTGCGCAAAACTTCGTTAGACGAGTTGCCACAACTGCTGAACGTGCTCAAAGGCGATATGTCGCTCATAGGGCCAAGACCCCTTTTGCCACAGTATCTGCCGTTGTACAACGCAACTCAAAAACGCCGGCACGAGGTGAAACCTGGCATCACAGGATGGGCACAAGTGAATGGGCGCAATGCTATCAGTTGGGAAAAGAAGTTTGAATTAGATGTGTTCTACGTAACACACCTATCGTTTGGGTTAGATATGAAAATTCTACTACTGACTGTTAAAAAAGTCTTCGTTCGCGAAGGCATCTCGCAAGAAGGTCAAGCTACAATGGAGGAGTTCAGAGGGTCATAGCACACAGACCTTTCTTGTGCGATGAGCGTTTAAACAATTGAGCCTAATTTATAAGTGAAAGAAGAAAATAACATACTCATTACTTCGGCAGGACAAAGGGTAGCCTTGCTACGGGCATTCCAGAGGGAACTGAAAGCAGTATTCCCTGAAGGAAAAGTGTATGCGGTAGACTTAAACCCTGCCCTATCTCCCGCTTGCCAGATAGCCGATGGCTATGCCCCTATTTGCCGCGTTACCGATACTGCCTACCCACAGGCTCTCTTGGCGCGATGTTTGCAGTGGGGAATAAAGCTCATTGTCCCTACCATAGATACCGAACTGCTGATGTTGGCCGAACATCAACAACTGTTCTTGGACAATGGAATCACTCCTGTGGTCTCTTCTTTGGCATTCGTAAAACAGTGCCGAGACAAACGCCTCATCAATCAGTTCTTTGAATCTTGTGGCATTGCCGTGCCACGCCCTATCAGCAAGGAGCACCCAACATTCCCATTGTTCATCAAACCGTACAATGGCTCCTTGAGCAAGGATATTTTTTTAGTGAAAAAACCCGAAGAACTGACCGAGTATCACCTTACTAACCCCGACCTGCTCTTTATGGAGTACATCAGTCCAAAGGAGTTTGACGAATATACAGTAGACGCCTATTACGACCGCTCAGGAACGCTGAAATGTGCTGTCCCTCGCAAACGACTTTTTGTGAGAGCTGGGGAGATAAACAAAGGGATTACCGAGAAAAACGAGTTGTTGTCCTTTGTTAAAAAGCACCTTCCTTTTATTGAAGGGGGTAGAGGTTGCTTGACGATGCAGTTTTTTTTCAACCGCAAGACACAACAAGTGATAGGGATAGAAATCAACCCCCGATTTGGAGGAGGTTTCCCCTTGAGCGATGCCGCAGGAGCCAACTATCCGCGCTACTTGATAGCAGAATACCTACTGGGGCAGGATATACCTTTTCAAGACGATTGGGAAGACCAATTGCTGATGCTGCGGTACGACGAAGCTGTTTTTGTGAAACACTATGAAACCTAAATATATTGTTTTTGATTTAGACGATACACTAACCTACGAGATAGACTACCTTAAATCGGGTTTCCAAGAAATTGCCTCACAGATTTGTTCTGAAAAGGAAAAAGCGGCCAAACTCTACGAACAGATGTGGGCCGTGTACCAAGAAGGAGGTAATGCATTTGCATACGTATGTGGGCGCTATCCTACCCTCAGTCTAGAAGAGCTGCTTGAGGTGTATAGATACCACTTTCCAAGCATCCCATTGATAGAGGGTGCCCAAGAGGTGCTCGATTGGTGCAAACAGCACTGCTACAAGGTAGGACTCATAACCGACGGGCGTGAACGCACACAGCGCAACAAACTAAAGGCCTTAGGCATAGAAGCGTTTTTCGACAAGATTGTCATCTCAGAATCCTTTGGCAGTACTAAACCCGATGTGCGCAACTACCAAGTTTTTGCTACCGAAGGCATCAGCGACTATTACTACATAGCCGACAACCCTGCCAAGGATTTTATAGCCCCCAATGCGTTGAAATGGATAAGCATTTGTCTGTTAGACCAAGGGAGGAATATCCACCCACAGGATTTTCAGGTAGCCCCTGCACAGCTGCCTACCTATCGTATCAAGAAGTTAAAAGAACTCATAGACCTCATTGAACTATGAAAGAAAAAATATGGCTTTCTTCCCCCCATATGGGAGGAAATGAACTAAAATACATTCATCAGGCATTTGATGAAAACTGGGTAGCCCCCTTAGGCCCCAATGTAAATGGTTTTGAACAAGACCTGCAAGCTTTCTTAGGGGGTGAAGTGAAGGTCTCTGCCCTTTCGGCAGGAACAGCTGCCTTGCACTTAGCCCTGATAGAGTGTGGTGTCCAAGCTGGCGATGAGGTTCTTTGTCAAACAATGACTTTTTCAGCCTCCGCTAACCCCATTGTGTACCAAGGAGCTACTCCTGTGTTCATAGACTCAGAAAAAAGCACGTGGAATCTCTCTCCTTTTTTCTTAGAAGAAGCTATCAAAGACCGCATAAGCAAAGGCAAGAAGCCCAAGGCTGTAATAGCCGTTTCGCTATATGGAATGCCTTTTCAAGTAGAGGAGGTACTCAGCATCTGTCAAAAATACAATATACCTCTAATTGAGGATGCCGCCGAAGCATTAGGGAGCACCTACAAGGGCAAGGCCTGCGGTACCTTTGGAAAGTTTGGAGTGCTCTCGTTCAATGGGAACAAAATCATTACTACCTCAGGCGGAGGAGCCCTCGTATGCCACAGCCAAGAGGAGAAAGACAAAGCTGTTTTTCTAAGCACCCAAGCACGCGACGAAGCACCGCACTACCAGCATTCGCACATAGGCTATAACTACCGGATGAGCAACATCACAGCAGGGATAGGGCGCGGACAAATGGAGGTACTCCCCGACCGGATTAACGCGCGCCGCAAGATGCACGCTTTTTACACAGAATTGTTTAAGGACATCCATGGCATCCAGCTACTTACCGAACCCAATGAAGATTACTTTTCTAACCACTGGCTTTCAGTCATCCATATAGACGAGCAACTAGTAGGTTTTGACAGAGAAGTTTTGCGTTTGGCTTTCTTGGAGGACAATATTGAAACACGTCCACTCTGGAAACCAATGCACCTGCAACCCGTATTTTCAGGAGCCCCCTACTACGGAGAGCAAGTAGCTGAAACTCTGTTTAACAATGGCTTATGCCTCCCCTCTGGCTCCAATCTTACCGAGGCAGACAGGCAGCGAATTGTTAAAGTTTTCAGAAAAGTACTCCGCAAATTATGATATTTGACAACTATTAACTATCTTTGCGGCAATTTATTCACAGTAATTTAAAAAAAACAAACCACCCGAAAAAAAACAATGTTACATTCGCAAACCTATAATGAGAGTACTCTTTTCCACTTAGCTACAGCACGCTATACACCGCGATGGATAGTAGTGTGCATAGAAGTGGTATTGCTCTTCATAGCGTTGTACTTTTCCTTTTTTATGGTAAGTCTGTTAGGGATACCAATAGGTGAAAAGATTCCATTTTACCAACGTTATGGGTTGGTGATAGGCGTGAATGTACTGTTTATGTGGCTTTTTCGCTCTTATTCAGGCATCATACGGTACTCCACCTTTCGCGATTTGTTTCGCATTTTGCTCTCTAGTGGGCTAACGGTAGTTACAGTGTACCTTACCAATAAGGTAACAATGCACTACATAGGCGAAAAAGTACTGTTGAACCCTATCTTGCTTTTTTATTTTACATTCTCGTTCATCATCCTTTTTGTGTTCAGATTTACTATAAAAGAGCTTTTTTACATAGTCAAAGAACTCAATAGACGAACTAGCAAAAGGCGTATCTTGATATTAGGAGTAGATGATGAAGCGGTAGCTATTGCTAATGGTATCATTGGCAATGCTATAATTCCCTATCAAGTAGTAGGATTCCTTACCGCTCGCGACAATCCCAAACAGGTAAAGTTATTAGGCAAGACAATTATTGCTAAAGATAAGTTTTTAGAC
The DNA here is from genome assembly GCA_963519425.1 of uncultured Capnocytophaga sp. Lineage (GTDB taxonomy): Bacteria > Bacteroidota > Bacteroidia > Flavobacteriales > Flavobacteriaceae > Capnocytophaga. The sequence goes on along the minus strand of CAUQNY010000004.1, from coordinate 9,797 downwards.
CTCAGCAGAGAAGAACTAGAAGCTGATGCTGTACTCATCAATAAGAATAGCTTAACAAAAGAAGAGGTTAGTTTTTGGGTGAATATCTGTTTAGACAAAGGATTACAGATTCTTAAAACACCAGCCTTACAAAAATTGCGCCCAGAAAAAGAAAAGGTAAATATTCATAACATACAAATAGAAGACCTCTTAGGGCGTAAACAGATTGTTTTAGACAATGAAGAGGTTCGTGCCAAACACTATGGCAAAGAAATATTGGTAACAGGAGGAGCAGGCTCTATAGGGAGCGAATTGGTGCGACAAATAGCATCATTTTCACCCTCTCGGGTAGTAGTACTTGACCAAGCTGAAACGCCTCTATACGACATAGAGTTGGAACTAAAAGAGAACTTTCCTCATATTCGTTTTGAATTTGTATTGGCCGACATCAGCAATGAAGAACGCTTGGAGGCCGTATTCCAAACTTATCGCTTTTCAGCAGTGTATCATGCAGCTGCTTATAAGCACGTTCCTATGATAGAGGAAAACCCACACGAAGCAGCCTTAGTGAACATTCAAGGAACTAAAAATGTAGCTCTGCTAGCAAGTAAGTACAAAGTACCTCATTTTGTAATGATTTCTACCGACAAAGCGGTGAACCCTACCAATGTGATGGGAGCTTCCAAACGAGTAGCAGAACTTTTTGTACAAGCTTTGCAGAACCGAGAGGGCAACGAAACAACTTTTATCACAACACGTTTTGGAAACGTATTAGGCTCTAACGGGTCTGTGATTCCTTACTTTAGGAAACAGATAGAAAAAGGAGGCCCTGTAACCATCACTCATCCAGACATTGTCCGCTACTTTATGACTATCTCTGAAGCTTGTGAATTGGTATTACAAGCTGGTACTATGGGCAGAGGAGGTGAAATATTTGTCTTTGATATGGGTGAGCCTGTAAAAATACTGAACTTAGCAACCCGTATGATTAAGCTTTCAGGCTTTGAGCCTAATGTAGACATTAAAATTGTGTATACCGGCTTACGCCCAGGAGAAAAGCTATATGAAGAATTGCTAAGCGATAGCTCTAAGACGATGCCTACGCACCACAAAAAGATAATGATAAGTAAAGATCCCTCGATGACCTTTAAAGAAATTAACAACCTTACCGAGGAATTATATGCTATAGCAACCCAACAAAACAAAACAGCCGTAGTACGGATGTTGAAACAAATAGTAAAAGAATTTAAAAGTAATAACTCCGAGTTTGAAAAGCTCGACAGAAAAGAATAATTATATGAAAATAGCAGTGATAGGCACTGGTTATGTAGGATTAGTATCAGGAACTTGTTTTGCTGAAATGGGCAACAAGGTAACTTGTGTAGATGTCAATGCTGAGAAGATAGCGAAACTAAAGCAAGGTATTATTCCTATCTACGAACCAGGGTTGGAGGAAATGGTGCTGAACAATGTAGCTCATAAAACCCTTTTCTTCACCACTGATATTGCTGAAGCTATTAAAGATACTGAGGTAGCATTTATAGCCGTTGGCACCCCTATGGGTGATGATGGTTCAGCCGACCTACAATACGTCCTTTCCGTAGCACAAGGTATCGGAGAAACAATGCAAGGAGAACTAATAGTAGTAGACAAGTCTACCGTACCCGTAGGTACTGCTGACAAGGTACGAGCTACTATACAAGCAGCTTTGGACAAGCGAGGAGTAAATTACAAATTTCACGTGGTTTCAAACCCTGAGTTCTTGAAAGAAGGAAAAGCTATCGAGGATTTTATGAAACCCGACCGAGTAGTGATAGGCGCAGATAGTGAATATGCTCTTAAGAAAATGAAAGAACTCTACAGCCCGTTTTATATGCAAAACGAACGAATGATTACTATGGACATACGTTCGGCAGAGATGACCAAATATGCTGCTAATACAATGCTAGCTACCAAAATATCGTTTATGAATGAGATAGCTAATATTTGTGAACGAGTAGGAGCTGATGTGAATAAGGTGCGCATTGGTATAGGTTCTGATAGTCGTATAGGCTATAGTTTTATCTACCCAGGGTGTGGCTATGGAGGTTCTTGCTTCCCTAAGGATGTATTGGCCCTCAAGAAATTAGCTGAAGAAGTAAACTATAAAGCAGAGCTTATTGAGTCAGTAGACAATGTAAACAACCGTCAGAAGTATGTCATTGCCCAGAAAGTAGTTGCCAAATATGGGGAAGACCTTACGGGCAAAACCTTTGCCGTATGGGGACTCTCGTTTAAGCCTGAAACTGATGATATGCGTGAAGCTCCTGCCATCTATATCATCAAGGAATTAGTAAGGCGAGGGGCTACTGTGCAAGCATACGATCCCAAAGCCATACACGAAGCGAAGGTATGCTACCTAAAAGATATCCCCGTAACCTACGTAGATAGTAAATACGAAGCCCTAAAAGATGCTGATGCTTTACTACTATTAACCGAGTGGAAAGAGTTTCGTGTACCCGACTTTGAAGAGATAGCTAAACTACTAAAAGAAAAAGTCATCTTTGATGGACGCAACCAATACAATGCTTTTGAGCTGCCGAGCAAGGGTTGGGAATATGTACAAGTTGGGGTATAAAAATTTAATACTATGTTAAACATCGGAAATTTTATAGCTAAAAATGTTACCAAACGACCTGAGAGTATGTTTCAGGGAGATTTACACACCCATCAGTCAGCATTAACTAAGGCTATTGAAGGTAAAAGCGTATTGGTAATAGGAGGAGCAGGGTCTATAGGGAGTTCGTATATCAAAGCCTTATTACCTTTTAAACCTAAAACTTTAGTAGTGGTAGATATTAGTGAAAACGGACTTACTGAACTCACTCGCGAGTTGCGCAGTACATCAGCTTTTACAGTATCTGATGACTATGTAACCTACCCTATGAATTACGCCGATGACACTTTTATAAAGATGTTTAAAGCTCGTGGAGGTTTTGATATAGTAGCTAACTTTTCGGCACATAAACACGTGCGTTCAGAAAAAGATAAATATTCGGTAGAAGCCTTATTGAAAAACAATGTAGTAAACGCTAAAAAGTTTTTAGACTTACTATGCGATTATCGCCCACAACACTTTTTCTGTGTATCGACAGACAAGGCAGCAAACCCAGTAAATATAATGGGAGGTAGCAAAAAGATAATGGAAGATATGATAATGGCTTATGCTGACTTATTTCCTGTTACTACAGCTCGTTTTGCCAATGTTGCTTTTTCTAATGGGTCTCTACCGGCAGGCTTTTTAGAACGCATTGCTAAAAACCAACCGCTATCAGCTCCTTCTGATGTAACTCGCTACTTTGTGTCGCCTGAAGAGAGCGGACAGATTTGTTTGATGGCTTGTATATTAGGAACAACAGGGCAAATATATTTCCCTAAGCTGAAGAAAGAACAAGTACTCACTTTTTCGGAAATAGCTACCCAACTACTTAAAGATTTAGGCTATGAGCCCCTTGAATGTAAAAGTGAGGCAGAAGCTATAGCTAAGGCTGAAAGTAGGAAGGAAACAGATAAATGGTATCCTGTTTATTTCTCAAAAAGCGACACTACTGGTGAAAAACCTTACGAGGAATTTTATACTGAAGGAGAACAAGTTGCACTAGATAGATACGCCTCATTAGGAGTTATCAGTTTGCAATCATTTAAAAAAATAACTGAAATAGAAAGTTTTATAGATAAACTAACCCAACTATTTAATAACCCTGCTACTGAGAAAAAAGACATTACTTCGCTGATGAAGACATTCTTAGTGAATTTTGACCACCAAGAAACAGGAAAGTATTTGGATAGCAAAATGTAATTAACAAATATTCAAAAAAAACTCATTAACATCATTAAATTATGGCAGGTGAATTTTCTAAAAAAATAGGCGATGAGGGAGAAAAGATTGTTGATTTTATTTTTGGAGAGGTTTTAAATTTTAAGATCTTACATAATCTTCATATTGATTGTAATAGACCAGAAGAACATAAACGAATATTAGCAAAGTCAGGTAGAACAACACATGGAATAGATGGGCTGATATACTATGTAAGTCCTTTACAAGATTATATATTAGATGTAGGGGTTATTTCTTCTAAATGTACATCAAAACCATATCCTAGTTCAGCAAAGATTCTAAAAGAATATATAAAGGATTTGGCAGAAACTTTAGAATGTTTTAATTATTCAAAAGAGAAATCATTAATTAATCAAAATGCTTCTAATGTGAAACAAACAGAAACAATAGGTATATTAGTATGGCATTCTTTTGAGGATGATTTAACTTTTGATTTAGTTTCAAAAATAAGTAACATTCATATAGAAAATGAATTGTCTTTTGATAAAATAATATTATTAGATAATAATAGATTAAATTTTTTATTTGAAAGTATCTATATAAGTAAGCAGATATATGGTACTGATAATATTGACTTTGTATATCATAATACAGGACTTAATTTTACCAGACAACAAGAAGGGAAGATGTTTGGAAAAGAATTCCCTATACAGTATCTTTATTCAAATATTATATTATTGCGAATAACTAATAAAAAAAATACTGAATTTCATATTTATGTTAACGAGTTATTTGATATAGAATCTTTTAATTTATTAATTGGTTTTATAAAGCAATTTGACTATTTAGAAACCTTAGATAGAACTATTATATACTATAGAGAATATAATGGACAATTGGATAATTCTTTCGGAAAACAATTATCTCAATCTTTACAAAAGATAGAAGTAAAAGGGTTTCCTATCAACTTTAGAAATATTAAATAATGAATAATATTATACCTCAAGGAGATGTATTAAGGCAACTATTAGCCAAATCAAGTATAAGTGAAGCAAGCATTAATTCATTATTAAGAGAGAAAGGAGTCTTTCTTTCTGTTGGAGATAAAAATGTCTCTGTTCCTCTTTTGATGAAAAGTATAATCTCTCCAAAAGATTTCTTTTTTCTTTCTGAAATTCAGAAGAAAAAAGAAGAAACCATAAAATATAGAACAATTTCTATAAAGTGTTCTCGAGACTTTGATTGGCCTGATATAATAGATAATGTTGACATCAATAAACTTATAGTAGATAATCATACCTATAAACCAAATTATTCAGTTATAGGGCAGCCTAATTTTTACTATGAGAATAATCTCAATACACCAGTATTAGATTATTTAATAGAAAGAGAGAATCTTTTATCAGATATGTATAATAGCAAAACTACTCATAAAGGCTCTATTATATTAAATAAAAGAAAGATTAGTGATAATGAAATACAAGTTTATATACAACATAATTTCACAACAAAAGAAACCTTTGAAGTTAATGATATTTTAATAGGCGGTCTAAAGAAAAAACTTAAGGATAATTCTATAATTAATTCAAATAATGATATCATAACCATAAAGTTTAATAATTTTGATAATGTAAATAGAATCCAGTTTTTCTATTCTTTTATTCAAGATTTTTCTATATATATGAGTTTTAAGTCTATAACAGACATAAATTTATACTTTGATGAAAATATAGAAAGTCATAAAGATATAAAAGATTTTTTAGATAAACTTGATAATTTGAAACTAAATGGGAGAGAATTACAAGAGCATATATTGGTAACTAATAAAGAATACTATCCTAAATTAATATTTGCAACAATTAAGCTAAAGTATAGTTTTAATATAAATGGAATAAAAGGTCTTACTTCGGTTAATATAGGTTTTCCGGATTATATCAAATCTAAAGATGAATCTTCTGAATTTCAAATGTCAATTGAAATAAATCTAGACAAGGAGTTTAAAAAAGGAGGAAATGAAAAAGAAATTAGAAAAAAAGTCTTAGATTTTCTTGAAAAAAGAAAAGTAGAAAGCTATGATAAATTTAAGTTCGAAAATCAATTATAGTTTTTTGAACACTTTAATTAAGCAAAAATATCTTTTACTAAAATAATTATAGCAATGAATATACCCGAAACTATAAACTTTATACGTAGCCTTTACGGTGAAAAAGAGGCTTTTATACCACTACACGCCCCTACTTTTGCAGGTAATGAAAAAAAATATTTAGAAGAGTGTATTGATACTACTTTCGTATCGAGCGTAGGAAAATTTGTAGACCTCTTTGAACAAAAAATAGCTGCCTATACAGGAGCCAAATATGCTGTAGTATGCGTAAATGGCACTAATGCCCTCCATATAGCACTAAAAATCAGTGGGGTAGAAGCTGGTGATGAGGTAATTACTCAACCACTGACCTTTATAGCTACGACTAACGCTATTGTATATGCAGGAGCAGTACCTGTTTTTGTAGATGTCGATAAAGATACAATGGGGCTTTCTCCTGCTTCTTTAGAGCAGTTTTTGCAAGCAAATACAGAACTAAGAGGTAACGAATGCTACCATAAGCAAACAGGTAGACGCATCAAAGCGTGTATGCCAATGCATACTTTTGGGCACGCCTGTCGCATAGAAGAAATTATAGCTATCTGCGAACGTTATCATATAGAAGTAGTGGAAGACGCAGCTGAAGCTATAGGTAGTTATTACAAAGGTAAACATTTGGGCACTTATGCCAAAATAGGAGGAGTTTCCTTTAATGGAAATAAAACAATTACTACAGGTGGAGGCGGTATGATACTTACTAATGATGAGTTCATTGCTAAAAAGGCTAAACACCTGACCACCCAAGCCAAAGTACCCCACGCGTGGGAGTTTGTACACGATGAAATAGGTTATAACTATCGTATGCCTAATATTAATGCTGCCTTAGGGGTAGCCCAATTAGAACAGTTAGAAGGCTTTTTAGCTAACAAACGCGCTACAGCCGAAGCCTATAAAGCTTATTTCGAAAAACAAGGAATTACCTTTTTTGCCGAACGTGAATACGAAAAATGCAACTATTGGCTCAATGCCATTATCTTAAACAACAGAGAAGAGCGCGACGCTTTCCTTACCGAAACAAATGCAAAGGGGGTAATGAGTCGCCCAATATGGCAACTAATGAACCGACTACCGATGTTTAAAGATTGTCCTAAAACTGACCTCAGCAATGCCGAATGGTTAGAAGCAAGAGTAGTGAATATACCTAGTGGAGTGAGATGAATAGAGAAAAGCCTAATATCATCCTTGTAGGAGGTGGAGGACATTGCACCTCGGTGATAGATGTGATTGAACAAGAAGGAAAATATCTTATCAAAGGAATTATTGATACTAAGGAGCATTTAGGAAAAGAAGTATTAGGATATAAAATTATAGCTACTGATGATGATTTAGAAAAATTATACTTTACTTGCCCTAATGCTATAATTTCAGTAGGACAAATAAAAAGTAATGTTTTGCGAGTACACTTGTTCCAAAAGTTGAAAACAATAGGCTTTAATTTGCCTGTAGTGATTTCTCCTTTAGCCTATGTATCAAAACACACTATTATAGAAGAAGGTACAATTATAATGCATCACGCCTTTGTGAATGCAGGGGCTAAGATAGGGAAAAACTGTATTATCAATACCAAAGCAAATATTGAACACGGTGTACAAATAGACGACTTCTGTCATATCTCTACGGGAGCAATAGTCAATGGAGATTGTGTGATTGGCAGAGGTACTTTTATAGGTAGTAATGCTACTATTTCTAATGGGGTAACTATTCCTCCTAATAGTATCATATCAGCAGGAACATTTGTAAAAAAATGAAAAGAACACTTATCATAGCCGAAGCAGGCGTTAATCATAATGGCGATATCGCTAAAGCCAAAGCTCTTATTGATAAAGGAGCTGAAGCTGGTGTGGATTATGTGAAATTCCAAACCTTTAAAGCTGGCAACTTGGTAACTAAACAAGCAAAACGAGCAGCCTATCAAGATAAAAACACGCAAGACAACGACTCTCAGTATGAAATGCTCAAAAAATTAGAGCTCTCTCAAAAAGATCATCAAGAGTTAATTGACTATTGTGCCCAAAAAGGTGTACAATTTCTCTCTACAGGGTTTGATTTCGAATCGTTAGAATTCTTAGCTCGGTTAGGAATCACTATCGCTAAAGTTCCTTCAGGTGAAATTACTAACCTGCCCTATTTAAGAAAAGTAGCAACTCTTTTTCCTGAAGTGATACTCTCTACAGGTATGACTACAATCTCCGAAATAAAAGATGCCGTAAAAGTGCTGACTGAAAATGGGGTAAGCAAAGATAAAATCACAGTATTGCATTGTAATACCGAATACCCCACCCCTATGGAGGATGTAAACCTAAAGGCCATGCTCCATATCCAGCGAGAATTAGGAGTGCCCGTAGGTTATTCCGACCATACCTTGGGAATAGAAGTCCCCATTGCTGCGGTAGCCTTAGGAGCTACCGTGATCGAAAAACACTTTACCTTGGATAAAACCTTACCAGGTCCTGATCATAAAGCCTCGCTCGAACCTGAGGAACTAAAAGCTATGGTAATAGCCATTCGCAATATAGAAAAAGCCGTAGGTGGTTCTGGCATCAAAGAGGTTTCTACTTCTGAAGCTAAAAACAAACCTATTGTGAGAAAAAGTATTGTAGCTGCCAAAAAAATAGTGAAAGGAGAACCTTTTACCGTTGAAAACTTAACCGTAAAGCGCCCTGGAACAGGTATTTCTCCTATGCAATGGGATGAGGTAATAGGTAAAACAGCTAAAAAAGACTTTGAAGAAGACGACCTAATTGAACTATGAGAAAAATTTGTGTCATAACAGGTACAAGAGCCGAATTTGGCTTGTTATATTGTACTATAAAAGCAATTGAAGAGCATAAAGATTTGCAACTGCAGTTGATTGCAACTGGAATGCACCTCTCCCCCGAATTTGGCTTAACTTATAAAGAAATTGAAAAAGCGGGATTTACCATTGATAAAAAAATAGAAATCCTCCTATCTTCCGATACCCCTATAGGAATTTCCAAAAGTATGGGACTCGCTATGATTTCTTTTTCTGAAGCTTTTGCTGAACTAAAACCTGATATCATCTTAGTATTAGGAGATAGATTTGAAATCTTTTCTGCGGTAAGTGCTGCTATGATTGCTCGTATACCTATAGCTCATTGTCACGGAGGAGAAGCTACAGAAGGGTTGATAGATGAATCCATTAGACATAGTATTACCAAAATGTCCCAAATTCATTTTTGTGCCACCGAAGCGTATAAAAAAAGAATTATACAGTTAGGTGAAAATCCCAATAAAGTTTTTAATGTAGGTGCTTTGGGACTTGAAAATATTGCTAAACTGAAACTCTTATCTAAAGAAGATTTTGAAACTTCTATTAATTTTAAGTTAGATAAAAAATACACTTTTTTAGTTACTTTTCATCCTGTTACTCTCGAAAAAGCAACCTCTGGTGAACAAGTCCAACAACTATTGGACGCTTTGGACAAGATTGAAAATTGCAAAATAATATTCACTAAAGCAAACTCAGATACCGATGGGCGAATTGTAAACCAAATGATTGATGATTATGTAGCTAAAAATACTTCAAAGGCTGTTTGTTTTACCTCATTAGGGCAACTGCGCTATCTTTCAGCTTTGCAATATGTAGATGCTATGATAGGAAACTCTTCAAGTGGGTTACTTGAGGCACCTAGTTTTAAAATCGCTACTGTAAATATAGGTGATAGGCAAAGAGGTAGAATAATGGCAAATAGTGTGATACAATGTAATAATTCATCACAAGACATTGAATTTGCCATTAACAAAGCTATTTCAACTGAGTTTAAAGAGATTTTAAAAACAATAGAAAACCCATATAAAGGAGTAGAAGCTCCTTCTAAAGAAATAGTAGAGGTTTTA
>CAUQNY010000003.1:0-61965 GCA_963519425.1 uncultured Capnocytophaga sp. | reverse complement strand
GAATCAAACCGCAAGAGTGAATTTTGCTTCCGTGAAACACACCCCTGAATATCCAGACTTTTTGGATATTCAAATCAAATCGTTTCAAGAGTTCTTTCAAATGGAAACGAAGTCGGAAGATCGAGTGCACGAGGGATTGTATCAGACTTTTAAGGAGAACTTTCCTATTTCAGACACTCGCAACCAGTTCGTATTGGAGTTTCTCGACTATTTCGTAGACCCTCCGCGCTATTCCATTCAAGAATGTATTGAGCGCGGGCTTACCTATAGCGTACCTTTGAAAGCCCGCCTGAAGCTCTATTGCACCGACCCTGAACACGAAGATTTTGAAACTATCGTGCAAGATGTATACTTGGGCACAGTGCCTTATATGACCTCTAGCGGTACGTTTGTTATCAATGGTGCTGAACGCGTAGTTGTATCTCAGCTACACCGTTCGCCTGGGGTTTTCTTTGGTCAATCTTTCCACACCAATGGTACTAAGCTCTATTCTGCTCGTATCATTCCTTTCAAAGGTTCGTGGATTGAGTTCGCTACTGACATCAATAATGTGATGTACGCCTACATAGACCGTAAGAAAAAACTCCCTGTAACAACTCTCTTCCGCGCTATTGGGTTTGAACGTGACAAAGATATATTAGAGATTTTTGATCTTGCTGAAGAAATTAAAGTTTCTAAAACAGGTCTCAAAAAATATGCAGGTCGCCGTCTTGCTGCCCGTGTGCTAAACACCTGGCACGAGGATTTCGTTGACGAGGATACCGGAGAGGTTGTTTCTATTGAACGAAACGAGATTATCCTCGACCGCGATACTGTACTAGATGAAGACAACATTCAAGAGATTTTAGAAGCCGATGTAAAAACAATCCTCCTGCACAAGGAAGACAATCAGGCTACCGATTATACCATTATCCACAATACCCTACAAAAAGACCCTACCAACTCGGAGAAAGAAGCTGTAGAGCACATCTACCGCCAGTTGCGTAATGCTGAACCGCCCGATGAAGAAACGGCGCGCGGTATTATCGACAAGCTTTTCTTCTCAGACCAACGTTACAACTTGGGCGATGTAGGGCGTTACCGTATCAACAAAAAATTGGGATTGGATACCCCTATGGAAAAGCAAGTACTTACCAAAGAGGATATCATCACCATTGTAAAATATCTTATTGAGCTAATTAACTCTAAAGCCGAGGTAGACGATATTGACCACCTTTCTAACCGTCGTGTACGCACGGTTGGCGAACAGTTGGCAGCTCAGTTTGGCGTAGGACTCTCTCGTATGGCGCGCACCATTCGCGAACGTATGAATGTACGCGACAACGAGGTCTTCACCCCTATCGACCTCATCAATGCAAAGACCTTGTCTTCTGTTATCAACTCGTTCTTTGGTACCAACCAGCTGTCTCAGTTTATGGATCAAACGAACCCGCTGGCTGAGATTACTCACAAACGCCGTTTGTCTGCCTTGGGCCCTGGAGGTTTGTCGCGTGAGCGCGCAGGCTTTGAGGTGCGAGACGTACACTACACTCACTACGGTCGTTTGTGTCCTATTGAAACTCCTGAAGGCCCCAACATCGGTTTGATTTCCTCTTTGGCTGTTTTCTCTAAAGTAAACGGTATGGGCTTCATTGAAACGCCTTACCACAAAGTTACTGACGGAAAAGTAGACCTTCAAGATATGACTTACCTCACTGCGGAGGACGAAGAAGGCTTGCGTATCGGGATGGCGAACATTGCATTGGATTCTGAAGCAAACATCACCGAAGAAAAAGTTGTTGTAAAAGAAGATGGAGACTTCCCTGTTATTGAACCTAAGGAAGTTCAGTACATCGACGTAGCTCCTAACCAGATAGCATCAATCTCTGCATCTCTCATTCCTTTCTTGGAGCACGATGACGCTAACCGTGCCTTGATGGGCTCTAACATGATGCGCCAAGCTGTACCTCTCCTTAAACCAGAGGCTCCTATTGTAGGAACAGGCTTGGAACGCCGCGTAGCATCGGATGCCCGCGTGCTGATGAATGCCGAACGCGACGGAGTCGTAGATTATGTAGATGCTGAAAAAATCATTATTACCTACGACCGCACTGAGGAAGAAAAGCTCGTGAGCTTTGACCCTGATGAAACTGTATACAACCTAATCAAATTCCAAAAGACAAACCAAGGTACTTGCATCAACCTTAAACCTATCGTAGAAAAAGGTGAGCGCGTGAGAAAAGGACAAGTGCTTTGCGAGGGCTATGCTACCGAAAACGGCGAATTGGCCTTAGGTAGAAATATGAAGGTAGCCTTTATGCCTTGGAAAGGATACAACTTTGAGGATGCGATAGTTATCTCGGAACGTGCTGTTCGCGATGATATCTTCACCTCTATCCATATTGATGAGTACGCTCTTGAGGTACGTGATACTAAGCTGGGTGCTGAAGAGCTTACCAACGATATTCCTAACGTATCGGAAGATGCTACTAAGGATTTGGATGAAAATGGTATGATTCGCATTGGTGCAGAAGTACGCCCTGGCGATATTCTTATCGGTAAGATTACCCCTAAAGGAGAGTCTGACCCTACCCCTGAAGAAAAACTACTCCGCGCTATCTTTGGCGACAAAGCAGGCGATGTGAAAGATGCTTCCCTTAAAGCTTCTCCTTCTCTCTATGGGGTGGTTATTGATAAGAAACTATTCTCTCGCGCTGTGAAGGACAAACGCAAACGCAACAAAGAAAAAGAGGATATTGCTACCCTTGAGGCTGACTACAACGCTAAGTTTGCTAACCTTCGCACAAAACTGTTAGACAAAATTTACTCTTTGGTGAATGAAAAAACTTCGGAAGGTGTAGTTAATGACCTAGGTGAAGAAATCATTCCCAAAGGAAAGAAGTATACCAAAAAAGCCCTTAACGAGATTGAGGATTACACACACCTCACCTCGGCTGGCTGGACTAACGATGCTCACATCAATGAGCTTATAGATGACCTTTTGCACAACTACCGCATCCGCGAAAACGACCTACAAGGAATGTTGCGCCGCGATAAGTTTACTATCTCAGTAGGAGATGAGCTTCCTGCAGGTATCCTTAAGCTGGCCAAAATCTACATTGCTAAGAAGCGTAAACTGAAAGTAGGAGACAAGATGGCTGGTCGCCACGGTAATAAGGGTATTGTTGCACGTATCGTTCGTGATGAGGATATGCCTTTCCTTGAAGATGGAACTCCAGTAGACATCGTTTTGAACCCTCTTGGGGTGCCTTCGCGTATGAACATTGGTCAGATTTACGAAACTGTATTGGGTTGGGCAGGACAAAAGCTAGGCAAAAAGTTTGCTACTCCTATTTTTGATGGGGCTTCGTTAGAGCAAATCAATGAGCTTACCGATGAAGCAGGTGTACCTCGCTTCGGTCATACCTACTTGTACGATGGTGGTACCGGAGAACGCTTCGACCAGAAAGCTACTGTAGGGGTTATCTATATGATCAAACTTGGCCACATGATTGATGACAAGATGCACGCACGTTCTATCGGTCCTTACTCTCTCATCACTCAGCAACCTTTGGGTGGTAAAGCCCAGTTTGGAGGTCAGCGTTTTGGAGAGATGGAGGTATGGGCATTGGAAGCATACGGTGCTTCTAGCACACTGCGCGAAATTCTCACCGTTAAATCTGACGACGTAGTAGGCCGTGCTAAGACCTATGAAGCCATCGTAAAAGGCGAGACAATGCCTGAACCAGGATTGCCTGAATCTTTCAACGTATTGATGCACGAACTTAAAGGTCTCGGCTTAGATATCCGACTTGAAGAGTAAAGACGAGAGACGAATAATTCGTTATTCATTATAAATAAAAATCCGAACTATGTGAGATACTCAGTAGTTCGGATTTTTTATTTATACATTTTAAATTGCTTTTGTTTATCAAATATCTAAAGAGAGAAAGTCTCCTACATTCATATCTTACTAACTTTTGTCGGTTACCTTCTTAGGAACTTCAGTATACTAATTTTTATTCGATTGGCCTTCGGTACTCCTCTGTTATGAGGACAGGGTGAGCGTTCGTAAGGACTTGGCAGTAGCACTGCTTCCCCAACAAAAAAATGTTCATTGTTCATTGCTAATTGCTTGCTATTTCTTATCTTTGCTGCATAAAACAGACTCTGTATTATGAAGAGAAAAACTATTATTATCATTTTGGTACTGCTGTTGTTTATAGTCGTACTTATCGGAGGTAAAAAAGCCGGTTGGTGGGGCGAACAAGATAATGTTACAACTGTAGAAACACAAAAAGCAACTCTTAGCACTCTCACTCAAAAAGTATCTGCCACGGGCAAAATACAGCCTGAATTGGAAATAAAACTCTCTTCGGAAGTTTCAGGAGAAATCATTGAATTACCAGTAAAAGAAGGGCAAATGGTACAAAAAGGCGACCTTTTGGTACGCATCAATCCTGACATCTACCAGTCGGTACTGAAACGCAGTGCTGCAAGTCTTGAAACTGTACGAGCAAGCCTCCAACAAAGTGAGGCTACCCTGAAAGAGGCTGAAGCTAGCTACCAACGGAACAAACAGCTGTTTGCTAAAGGAGTGATTTCTAAATCGGAATGGGACAAAGCGGTATCGGTATACGAAGTTGCTAAAGCTTCGCGCGAATCAGCACACTTCAACGTGCAAAGTGCTATGGCTAGCGTATCGGAAGCGCAAGACAATCTGAAAAAAACTGTTATTTACGCCCCTACAACGGGTACTATCTCGAAACTGAACGTAGAGCTTGGCGAGCGCGTGGTGGGTACTATCCAGATGTCGGGTACTGAGATTATGCGTGTAGCTAACTTAGGCAGTATGGAAGTAGAAGTAGATGTCAATGAGAATGATATTGTAAAAGTGAACATAGGAGCACCTGTGCAGATAGTTGTAGATGCCTACCTTAAGCGCATTTTTAAAGGTTCTGTAACTAACATCGCCAACACTGCCAACGCTACTACAAGTGTAGACCAAGTTACTAACTTCAAAGTGAAAGTTCACATAGACGACACTTCGTACTCTGATCTTCTACAAGGGAACCCTTCTGGCTATTCTCCTTTCCGCCCAGGGATGACTGCTACGGTAGATATTCTCACTCAAACCAAAAAGAATGTAGTAGTAGCCCCCATCAGTGCCATTGTAGTGAAAAAACGCTCGGAAATAGACCCTAATACGCCCAAAGAAGACGCTGATAAAAGACAAGAAGCCATTTTTGTAGTGAAAGATGGAAAAGCTATTCTCAGGGCTGTAAATACAGGTATTCAAGATAATACTCATATTGAAATTCTGTCAGGCGTTGGTGAAGGTGATGAAATTATAGTGGGGAGCTATAATGTTATTTCTAAAACTTTAAAAAACGGTGATAAGGTGCGCCCTTCTACCCAAAAAGAACTGTAATTTATGCTTGACTATCTCATAGAAAAGGACAAAGAGTGGCTAGTTTTGCTCAACGGAATGGGCTCAGAACAAACTGATGGTTTTTGGTTATTCATCACTCACGAACTGTCGTCTATCCCTTTATATATACTCTTGTTAGCCCTTTGTTTTAAATATTTTGGTTGGAAGAAAGTAGTTGCTGTTATTATTTTTATAGCCCTAATTGTTACTACCTCCGACCAGCTGGCTAATCTGTTTAAACACTCTTTTGAGCGATTACGGCCATGCCACGATCCTACACTCATCGGGCAAATGCGTCAAATCATTTGTGGAGGACAATACGGTTTTTTCTCTGCGCACGCGAGCAATACAATGGCCGTAGCGGTATTTTTCAGTCTACTACTGCGAAAATATGTAAAATACATTGTTTTCTATTTGCTCCTCTGGTCGGCAGTGGTGAGTTTTAGCCGCATTTATTTAGGAGTTCATTTTCCGGGTGATGTGTTAGTGGGTTGGGCTATAGGGGCTACTTTGAGTGCTCTCTACTACCGCCTCTTCCTAGTTATTGAGAACAAATGGTTATGAAAGAAGACTTCTTGCACTATCTGTGGAAATACAAGAAAGTTCCCCTGAAAACCGAACTTGTTACAGGAGGAGCCTTAGAGATTATCTCCTACGGGAACTATAACACTCTTGCAGGCCCTGACTTTCTCAATGCAAGGCTACGCATCGGAGGGCAAGAATGGGCAGGGAATGTAGAAATGCATCTGAAATCATCGCATTGGTACGCTCATCATCACGAAGAAGACCCAGCCTACCGAAATGTTATCCTTCACGTAGTGTGGGAACACGATGTCGAGGTCTTTGATACAAACAATCAACCATTGGCCACTTTAGAACTTCGTTTAATAATAGAAGAAAGTGTTGTGTCGCACTACTTAACGGTATTAGGAGGTGGTTGCCAATTTATTCCTTGTGAAAAAACGTACAGTTTAATTCCCAAAATAACCTTGCTTTCATGGCACGAACGGCTTTGGGTAGAACGATTGGAAGAGAAGAGTAAGTTCATAGGTGAACTATGGAAAGATTGTCTTTCTGACGGAGAAAAAGTGCTTTTCTTACTCCTGCTGAAAAACTTCGGAGGAACCGTAAATGGAGAGGCTTTTTTAGAAATAGGCAAGCACTTAGATTTTTCTATCGTAAGGAAAGAACGCGCCCACCCTCTGCACTTAGAAACCTTGCTACTGGGCGCAATGGGACTCTTACCCGAAGAAAGTGAATGGGTATACGCCCAAGAGGCTTTGCAAAACTACCGGTATCTGACACAAAAGTATCAACTGCATTTTCCTGACACAAAACTGAACTTTGTAGGTCTTAGACCTCAAGGGTTTCCTACTATACGGCTATCGCAGCTAGCTCAGCTCTACGAAACACATGAAGGGCTCTTTGCTAAAGTAATAGATGTAGATACATTTGCTGAATTTCAGAAGCTTTTAGATGTAGGAGTATCTTCGTTTTGGGAAAACCACTACACCTTTCTGAAAACCTCTCGAAAACTGTCTAAACGCATTAGCACTCCGCTTGCCATTCTTCTTTGGATTAATGTTATAGTTCCACTTAAATACTTCTATCAGAAGACTTTAGGAAATGATGTAAGCGAGCTACTCCTCGATGCTAGTAAGGAACTTCCTGTAGAACAGAACTCCCTTATAGAACATTTCAATCGGTTAGGAGCAGAAACTGTTAGTGCTTTTGACAGTCAAGTGCTCTTGCAGCAGTACAAACACTATTGTAAGAACAAGCGCTGCTTAGACTGTGCTATAGGGATTACTCTATTAGGAAAGAAGATCTAAACACTGATTGTAGGCACTCTCAAAAGCTAACAAATTTACCCCTGTAAACAGCTGATGGGCTTGACAGTAGGTGAGAAGTTTTTCAGTAGGAAGGTAGCCTCCTACCCCTTTTATAGAAGAGAAGAATTGTCTTTTTCCCCCTTGGTAGGCTTCTGTCACCTGCTGAAGAGTAACTTCTGTTCTTGAGGGAATTTCTTCTAAGAAGAATATTTGGGTTTGAGTAGCTGTGAAGTCTAAAGCTGCTACCAAAGGTTGCATTTCCTTTTTTAGGGCTAAGGCATAAAAACCCACAGCCAACAAGGACTGCAAGTAGTTGACATTGGCTGTAGGGGGGCATTCTATTATCTGTAAGGAATATGTCATAACAATTCAGACATTGAAGCAATAATACGGTCGGCTTGCAAGAGGTTCTGCCCTCCAGAAAGTGGATTCTGAAACCCTATGCAGTGCATCCCTGCACTTTTAGCAGCTTTCACACCATTAGTACTGTCTTCTATCACAGTAAAGTATTCAGGAGGAAGTCCGTACCACTGAGCTACTTTCAAAAAAATCTCGGGGTTAGGTTTGCTGTATTGTACATCGTCACCGCTCATCATCAGCTCAAAATAGTGGTGTATTCCCACTTGCTGAGTAAAAAATTCAATCTGCTTTCTCGCTGATGAAGAAGCAAGCGCAATGTGCTTACCTTGACTTTGGAAGAGAGACAACACCTCTTTCACGTGAGGTACAAGTGGCATTTGTATTTCAGGAAGTCTATCGTAAAAGTATCTACGGTGAAACTGAACGAGTGCTTCCACTGTGGCAGGATGACCACTATCACACTTCACTTTCTCCCACATAGGGAGTGCTGACATTCCCGTAAGAGTCTCAATGTAGGATTTTCCAAAAGGAATGCCCTGTTGCTGAAATACCTCATAGATAATATGCTGATGGATTGGCTCGCTATCTATAAGCACTCCATCCATATCGAAGATAATGTAATCTGTCATTAGCTAGTTCTGGGTATCGTCAGTGCGTTTCTCGCGAAGTTGTCTTCTAAAATCTCTAAAGAATATACTTCCTATGCCTATCACTAGACCTACAAAAGTCCAAATAGCTACTATCATCACTCTCTTAGGCTTAGAGCGTTCGTTGGGGACACTCACAGGTTCGATAATTGTAAAAATAGGCTGATCTTCTTTAAGTTTAATACGTTTGGTTTCTAACTGTTTGGCAAGCTCAGTGTAAACACTAAAAGCTAAATTATATTCTGCCTGCATCTGTTGCAAACGAGTTTGGGGTAGTGAACTGAACAAATCACGATTGCGATCTTGAAACTGCGCTACAGCGTATTGTTTGGCCTTAAAATCCTTTTCAGCTTCATTGCAACGTTGCGACACAAAATCGTATTCTTCCCTAGCTTTTTGAAGTTTAAACTCAGTAACTGTCTCTTGCAAAAGTTGTTGAGCTCTTTGTAACATTTGTGCGGCAGGTAGTGCTTCAGGCATCACACACGATAGGGTGATGAATCCTTCTTTTTCATTCAGTTTTAGACTGAGTTTACCATCTATACTATTGAGAATACCTCTTTCTTCCCTACTCAATGTAGTGATATCAATAGTATCATCTCCTATAGTAACTGCAGGCTCAGCAGGAGGTGCAGGTAACAAAAAGCTCATAAGACTGCCAAAAAGACTCGGTTTCGTGTAATTCTTGCAGTAGTCTTCATAAGTTACCTTTTTAGGAATATCTTGAAATGAAAGAGGGGTTTGCACCAAACGTTTCTTAAAAGGCACGCTCTGTATGATCTTCTCATAGGTTGTCAAAGGTAATGTCTCTGAGGCTCCTCCTCCTAAATTCACTCCTGCCAAAGCTGCCAAATTACCCAATCCTCCTCCTGACTTACTATCAGAAGTTTGAGGCACCATTATGGTAGTAGCTGTATACTCTTTAGCCGAAAACAAGGCGACTAATATCCCTAAAATTAGAAATACTATTGTTACCAACAAAATCAACTTTCGCCCTGCCCATACCTTATGAAAGAGCTGCAGCAAGTCTATTTCATCTTCTTTTATAAGCTCATTTTCCATTGTTACTTAGTGATAACATTATAAATTAATACCCCCATAGTAGTAATCGCTGAGATAATACCAATAGTTTCTCCAGTAGATAAACGCTGGCGTTCAGGCTTAGATGGCACTATAACGATAGCCCCTGGTGCCAACTTAGGATAATTGTTAAAAAACAATGAAGTTCGCGTAGCTTTTACATCTCCATTGGCATAAAGTACATAAATAGAACTTTTCTTAGCACGATTAGAAAATCCTCCTGCTCTATCAATGTATTCTCGAAGAGAGAGACCTTTTTCAAAACGTACCAATGAGGGGGCTAATACTTCCCCTCTCACTTCTATGGTTTGCTTTTCTGAAGGAATAAGTAACATATCACCTTCATTTAACAACAAATCGTATTTGCTGTGCTTCTTTCTCATTATTTTATTCACCTCCAATCCTATGCGGTATTCACTAGTCTTACTAGCTGTCTTTTTAAGCGACTTATTACTGTCTGAACTATTTTCTAATGCTACCAACTCACTCAAAAAATCTTCCTGCTGAAGTTCTCCTTCATCGGTTTTCTTGCGCACAAGAGTTACCCCCTCTTTGTAAGCAAAAGGTGTAAAACCTCCTACACGTTCCAACAAGTCCGAGATACGCTCATCTTTAGACTGAATACTATACACCCCTGGGTACAGTACTTCACCCACTACCGAAACAGTTTGAATCGGCGTAAATCCTTTAATGTAACGCACCGATATAATATCATTGGGCTGCAAGATCGTAGATTCACCTTCAGGAAGCAACTCATTATTTGTTGAGACTTTAAATGTCTGACTGAGTTTTTGAAAAGCACCATCATTGATATCTCTGAAAATCTCAATATTTGATGGATCTGCTCCATTTGAAAGCCCTCCTGCCAACGAAATCGCATCCTCCACTGTCATATTCTCCATAAAAGGAAGCTCTGTAGGCTTATTCACCGCTCCTTCTACTTTCACAAATCGTTTAAACTCTAATTCTTCCTTGTAGAAAATATGAATACTATCATTGTCTTTTAGCAAAATCTGAGTCTTGTTCTCTAAGAGTTCCTTTACAGAGAAGCTCAGTGTTTCGTAATCCACCTTGTTCTTCGTGCGGAAAATCAAGCCTTTGTTCAGCGAAGCCTCTTTCTTGACCCCATTAGCCTTTTGAAGAAGGTCAGCCGCTGTCATTCCTTCTTTAAACTCATACACCCCTGGTTGGTACACTGCCCCACCTATGCTTAGGCGATTCTGGTATTCCCCTGTAATAGCGTGTACTTTTAGACGGTCGCCATTCTGCATTTTTAGCTTTCCTATCTCCTGAAAAGCAATCTCTTTCACTTCTCGCTTCGCGTCCTTAATGCGTTCTAATACCAAGGTATTCGTAAAGGCATCAGAGGTAAATCCTCCAAAGAAACTCACCAAATTAGCCAAAGTCTCAGTGTCCAAAGTTTCATAAAAACCACTGCGTTTCACTTGTCCCTCTACCCAAACACGATTCTTGTAAGGAGGCACAATAATCACATCTTGGTCTTGCAAACCGAGATTCCCCTTTTCCGAACCATTGAGGAGAAAGTTATAAATATCAAAAGTAGCTATTTTCTTCCCGCCTCTGAAAAGGTTCACTTCTCTAAACGAACCACTTTCCGAAGGCCCTCCACAAGCATACAAAGCATTGAGCACCGTTGATAGAGAACTTAGCGAATAAGTCCCAGGTACCAAAACCTCGCCAATGATGTTCACCTTCACTGTGCGAACTTGGGTAATAGTAACCCCTGTATGTATTTTAGCATAGCTGCCATCAGGAGCAGAAATACCTGAATAGATGCGCTTTAGGTAAGTATTAATCTTAGCTTTCACTTCAGTAAAACTGAGTCCTGCCAAATGAATCCGACCTATCCCATTTAGGAAAATATTCCCCTCAGCATCTACTTTTTGTCTGAAAGCTCCTTCAGTAGCCCCCCACACTTCTACCAATAGCTCATCTCCTGGACCTATTTGGTAATTCTCTGGAGTAGGCATATTTAGATTAGGAGTAAAAGATATTTTGGGATTCTTAAAAAAGTCCATCCCAAAGATACCGTCTCTATTGCGTTGCAATTCTTTCTTCTCATTGCCTGTATAGCCAAAAATATCGCTCTCATCCCCCTGAGTGCGTGCTTTAGTACTTTCAGTAGGTGCCGCATTACTTACAGTAGAGCTGCCCAGCTGCATAATGCGCTGTTTGAGCTTCATCGCTTGCATCTCCTGCATTCCGCGGGTGCGTGCCAAAGCGATGAACTGATCAATAGTGTACCCTTGTGCTTGAGCGCGATCCCAAGCCGTTTTTATCTGTCCATCGGTTAAGTTATCTACGTTTACAGTAGTGATATCCACCCCATTAGCACCTCCATTCACTTGTGCTACCGCTGTGCCTATCCCAATGAACAAACATAGAAAAAAGATTTTTAGTTTAAGCATTTCTTGTCTTTTCTTTTGGCTGCAAAATTACGGATAATTTTTCAATTACCAAATTAGCGATTAGAAAATTACGCCAAACGCTCTATTTTTCTACCCTCACCCAATAGGAAACTAATCATCAAATTGGCAAATTGGCAAATTATTTATACTTTTGCCTTTTAATTTTAAACGAACATCCAAATGGAAAACGGTATTTACGCACAGATAACTACTAGCAAAGGGGTTATCCTACTGAAACTGACCTACGACAAAACCCCCGCTACGGTAGCCAACTTCATAGCTTTGGCCGAAGGGAATCAGCCTAACCAACAGAAACCCGAAGGTGTCCCTTACTACGATGGGCTCACTTTTCACCGTGTCATCCCCGACTTTATGATTCAAGGAGGCTGCCCTCTGGGTACAGGCACAGGCGACCCTGGTTACCGATTTGACGATGAGTTTCACCCTTCGCTGAAACACAACAAACCTGGCATCCTTTCTATGGCCAATGCAGGCCCCGGCACCAATGGCAGTCAATTTTTCATCACCCACGTCCCTACCCCTTGGCTCGATGGCAAACACACTGTCTTTGGCGAAGTAGTCGAAGGACAAAACGTAGTAGATAGCATCGCCCAAGGCGACAAAATAGAAAAAGTAGAAATCCTAAGAGTAGGCGAAGCAGCACAACAATGGGACGCCTTAGCGGCTTTTAAGCACTTTAACGACTCCAAAGCCGAACGTCTTGCCCAAGAAAAACGCGCTGCCGAAGCTGCTTTTGCCAAAGAAGTAGAAGGGTTTAGCAAAACCGAAAGCGGATTGTACTACCAAATTACTGAACACGGCACTGGCGAACAACCTCAAAGAGGTCAGCACGTAGCTGTTCACTATACAGGAATGCTGCTGGACAAAACAGTATTCGATAGCTCTTACCGCCGCCGCGAACCTATCGAATTTAAGGTAGGAGTAGGACAAGTAATTTCTGGCTGGGACGAAGGTATTATGCTCCTACATCAGGGCGACAAAGCTCGATTGGTAATTCCCGCTGAACTCGCTTATGGAAGTCGTGGTGCAGGAGGTGTCATCCCCCCTAACGCTCCCCTCATCTTCGATGTCGAACTTGTCAAGATAAAATAATAAAATAAAACTAAAAACAAAAGAGGCTGTCCCAAAACTGAGACAGCCTCTTTTTTTATCTTTAACCTTCTATTATCCGAAAACGTGTAGCGCTTCAAAAGTTACTAAGGTTAGGTAACCTAACACAAATCCCAAGAGTGCCATCCAGAGAATGTTCTTAGCATACCAGAAGAAGCTAATCTTCTCCATTCCCATCGCTACAACCCCTGCAGCCGAACCAATGATAAGCAAACTACCGCCTGTTCCTGCTGAATAGGCAATGAAGTGCCAAATACCGCTGTCCAATCCTTCTTGGAACATCCCCATACTCGCTGCTACCAATGGCACGTTGTCTATTACTGCCGAAGCAAAACCTAACAGAAGTACCACTACATTTTCACTTGGAATAGTTTGGTTGAGCGTTTGAGCAAAGTTGAAGAGCGTTCCTATGGTTTGCAGTGAAGCCACTGCCAACAAGATACCCAAGAAGAACAAAATACTTGAAAACTCAATACGGCTAAGAGCACGGTGAATACCAAACTTCTCTTCTTCTCTTTCTGAAAGCTCGCTAATAGGCTTCATCTTTTCTGAAAGGAACCACATAGTCGCCAATGCAAAAAGCATTCCCATATAAGGAGGCAAATGTGTAAGCGATTTAAAAATAGGTACAAAAATAATAGCTATAAAACCTACGATCAGCACAGGCATACTGCTCTTGTAGGTTACACTCTCATTATTCTCAGAAGTAGCCAAGTTCCCTTTGAAAACAGGCAAGAACGAAGCAATGAAGAGTGGCACTGCCAAGCACACAATAGCAGGGATTAACACATATTCCACCAATTTAGCAGCACTCACTTTGTTTTTCACCCATAGCATTGTAGTAGTTACGTCACCGATAGGAGACCAAGCGCCACCCGCATTAGCAGCAATCACTATCATCGAAGCATACCAAATACGTTCCTTTTGGTCAGGAATAAGCTTGCGCAAAATGGTAATAAGAATGATAGTAGTAGTAAGGTTGTCAATAATAGCCGATAGGAAGAAAGCTATGACGCCTATTATCCATAGCAATTTCACCTTACTTTGGGTGCGAATCACTCGCTTGATGATTTCAAACCCTCGGTGCATATCTATCACCTCTACAATGGTCATAGCACCAATTAAGAAGAAAAGAATTTCGGCTGTCTCGGCCAGATGGTGCTGAAGTGCCAAGTCTATTGCCGTAGAGTTGTCAGATGAATTTGCAGGCACCAACACTCCGTTTACGACTTCCATAACATCAATGTTAAAGACTTTGAGTATTGTCCAGCAAATCACAGCCATCGCTAAGGCCGAAATAGTTTTGTCCACCCTTATTTGGTGTTCAGTTGTAATACAGAAATAGCCAATAAAGAATATGGCAATAATCCATGCTTCCATATAAATGAGATTGTTTTAAAAATTAATGGGCAAATATACTAAATCTACTACATACGCACCAAATATTTTAAGAAGTTTTTTTATGATTTCATCGCATTGTACACCACCTCTTGAATCCGTTGCCTAATAAGTTTAGTTATGAGTAGCTTGTTGTCAGACGATGGATAGGTGCGATTGCTCAATATAACCACCACTATTTCGTTAGTAGGGTCTGCCCAAGCAAATGTCCCTGTAAACCCTGTATGTCCAAAGCTATCCATAGGCACACAACCACAAGTAGGACCTGCTTTGCCTAATTGAGGCTTGTCAAACCCTAACCCCCTACGGTTGCCATCTGTACAGTAAAAACAAGTGTTAAACAGTTTTATAGCTTGAGGTTGCAATAGCCAATCTCCTCCGTAATAACCTTGCTGAAGATACATCTGCATCAGTTTGGCTACATCGTCGGCCGTACCGAAAAGTCCTGCGTGCCCTCCTACCCCTCCCAGCATAGCCGCACCTTGGTCGTGCACATAGCCGCGAAGCTCTTGGTTGCGAAAAGTCTTCTCGTTCTCTGCTGGAGCTATATTGTCTGCCGAAAAGCGCTCTAAAGGCAAATAAGTAAGCCTATGCGCTCCCAGCGGGCGGTAAAAGTGCTTCTGCACCAATTCTTCTAAGGGCTTCTTCTCTTTTTTCTCAATGAACTTTTTAAAATAGTAGTAAGGAAGGTCGCTGTACAGGTACTTCTTATCCTTAATGAGGTTGCTATCGTCTATACGCTTGTAGATACTATCAGCAAACCCCTCCCGCAAGTACAAATCCTTAGCTACTTGCGTAGGGTACTCATCGCTGCGAGTAGTGCTGTAAAATTCAGGAAGCGGATTTTTGTTAGCGTCAAGAGTGCGAAGAAAGAATGGAATCCAAGATTGAAACTGTGCGTAGTGCGAGAGCACCTCCTTCATTGTCATCTCAGCTTTGTTGGTGTCTTTCAGTTTAGGCAATAGGTCTGCAAAGGTATCTACAGGTTTAAAATCTCCTTTTGTATAAAGTCTCATTAGCTCTGGAAGCGTAGCTAGAATTTTAGTCAGCGAGGCAAGGTCGTAAATCGTCTCATCGTTCACAGGGTTAGCTAGATTGTAGTCCAATGTGCCAAAATTCTTCCTATACACTACTTTGCCGTTCTTGGCTACTAATACCTGCATCCCAGGGGTCATTTTCTGCACAATAGCCTCTTGGGCAATGCTATCAATACGCGCCAACTTAGCAGCTTCTATGCCCACACTTTCAGGAAGACCGTACCCCAGTCTGCCCAACTTAGCAGTGCTCAAGCTGGTGCCCACAGGTAGCTGTGGGTGTGCCGATACAGGAAGCACCCCTTTTCCTTCAATAGCTCCAAAAAGCAGCTGTGCCGCCTTCTCTTGGGCTATCTTGTGGTTTTGGTAGGCAAAGACAATCCCTTCTATATTATTGAGGTGCTTCACGTCCAACATAGCATAAGGACGAGTGAAGATTGTCAAAATAACCTTCTTCTTCTTAGCCAAGTGCTCTAACCATTTCAGCTCATTCTCACTAAACTTATAGGCATCCCAAGGCGTTTTGTCTGGCTTGTGAAATCCTATGATGAGGGTCTCGTAAGGTGCTACCTCGTCATACAGCTGCGTCTCATTCTTAGGTTCTATAAGGGTTACCTCTGCGTACTTGCGCAAGGTTGAGTAGAAAGTCCAACCGCTATCATTGCCAAACTTCACATAAGCTATTTTGCGTTTCTCTAAGTTCTTAAGCGGCAATATATGATCCTTGTTTTGGGCTACTGTCAGGGCATTTTCAAAAAGCTCCTCTGTCAGCAAGTCATCTTGTGCTGTGTGCAGACCTTCTGTTATAGTTTTTTCGTCCAAAGGCGAAAAGCTGGTAAGGCCTACTTTGTATTTGGCCATCAGTATCTTTTTTACCGATAGTGCCAAACGTGCCTCACTGATGCGCTTGTTGTGGTAGGCTTTCTTCATCGCTTCCACCCCTTTAGCCACATTAGCTGGCATTAGCAGAATATCATTGCCCGCCAAAAAAGCTTCTACTTCTACTTCTCCCACAGGCAAATACTCCGATACGCCTTTCATCCCCAAAGCATCTGTAAAAATAAGCCCTTCGTAACCCAATTTCTTTTTGAGCAACTGACTGATGATAGCCGAAGAGAGAGAAGACGGAAGACCTTTTTTAGGCTCCAAAGCAGGTACATTTAGGTGCCCTACCATCACACTGGCGATTCCTTCCTTAGCAAGGCGTTTAAACGGATAGAGTTCTACTTCGTCCAAGCGTTCCGCTGTGAAACTAATGGTAGGAAGTGTTTTATGCGAATCTTTAGCCGTATCGCCGTGTCCTGGAAAGTGTTTAGCACTGCCCAATACCCCTACCGACTGCATCCCACGAGCAAAAGCAATCCCTTTTTGGGCTACATTCTCCTTGTCCTCACCAAACGAACGGTTCCCTATGATGGGGTTGTCTGGATTCGTGTTAATATCTATATCAGGAGCAAAGTTGAACTGCATTCCTAGTTGTTTGCAGTGCAGTCCAATGCGTTTTCCTGTGCGTTCTATCAGTTGGTTGTCTTTTATAGCCCCCAAGGTCATATTCCAAGGGAAAGCAAAAGTAGAATCCAAACGCATCGCCAATCCCCATTCAGCATCCATTGCCATAAAAAGAGGTATTTTAGAAAGCAATTGATATTCATTTGTCAGCCTAGCCTGACGCTTAGGCCCGCCTTTAGAGAAGATAATACCTCCTATGTGGTATTTCTTAATCATCTCTTTCATTTCTTCTACACGCTTGGTACCAATGTGGCTAGAAAAAGCCGAGACCATAAAAAGTTGGCCTATTTTCTCCTCAAGAGTCATCTTTTGGTAAGTCTCATCCACCCATTTCTGTTGTGCTTTTGCATCAGTAGCAAGCAAAGGCGATTGA
Organism: uncultured Capnocytophaga sp.; assembly: GCA_963519425.1. Classification (GTDB taxonomy): domain Bacteria; phylum Bacteroidota; class Bacteroidia; order Flavobacteriales; family Flavobacteriaceae; genus Capnocytophaga. The sequence goes on along the minus strand of CAUQNY010000003.1, from coordinate 44,762 downwards.
GAAAAACTGGTGCCAAAAGGTAAAATCAGGGCAATTAGTAATAAGTATGATTTCATTTGTTTTTTCTTTCAAAAGTAAAAAATAAAAGAAGGTGTCCCAAAAGTTTAAAAATCCGTGCTTCCATAAAATCTGCGAGAGCTTTTCTTTGACACACTAACCTGTAAAACTTTTATGACACCTTCTTTTAACTATTGCTCATTTCTATTGTTAATACTCGTCTATGTTGTAAGATTTGAGTTTGTTGTAAAGCGTCTTTCGGGTGAATCCCAGCAGTTTAGCTGCTTCTGTTTTGTTGTTCTTGGTCTCGCCCAATGCTGCAATAATTAGCTCGCGTTCGTTCTCCTTGGTCGAAAAAGTAAAACGTTCAGTAGGAAAATGACGCGTTTCTGCAATCACAAAGTCTGGAAGTTCCCCCTCTGTGATGTACTCTCCTTGGGTCAGCAGCGCAGCGCGTTTTACAGCGTTTGATAGCTCGCGCAAGTTGCCGCCCCAGTTGTAGAGCAACATCTTTTGCACTGCCTTTTCTGTAAACCCTTGAACATTTTTGTGCAATTTCTCATTCGCCTTTTCCAAGAAGTACGACGCAAATATCATTAGGTCGTCCTTGCGCTCTGCCAAAGAAGGCACTTTTATTGAAAACTCATTCAACCGGTGATACAAGTCCTCTCTAAACTCACCTTTTTCTACAGCCTCCAACAGGTCTTCATTAGTAGCCGCTAACACCCGAATGTCCACTTCTATCTCTTTTGAACTACCGATAGGTTTAATCCGGCGTTCTTGCAAAGCGCGCAATAGCTGTATTTGGTTTTCGTAGGTCAAGTTCCCTACCTCATCAAGAAAGATAGTACCGCCATTAGCCTCCTCAAAATGACCTTTCTTATCAGTAATCGCACCTGTAAACGACCCCTTTACGTGTCCAAAAAACTCGCTAGAGGCTATCTCTTTAGGCACAGCGCCACAGTCTACAGCTATAAAAGGCTTGTTGCGGCGTTCACTTTTTTGGTGAATAGATTTAGCCACTACTTCTTTACCCGTACCGCTTTCTCCCATTATCAATACCGACATATCGGTGGGAGCTACCAAGTCGATAAACTTGCTGAGCTTTCGCGAAGCCGGACTAATCCCCTCTACATAAGGATTGTTCTCATCTACTACTAGAGGCTTCACAGCCTTAACAGGGGCACTTCGGTCATAGCCAAGAGCCTCCAACGATGCCTTAGAAGGGCGTCCGCGTTTGCGTTTTATAGGAGCTGCCGAAGTCAACCCTGGCACAATAGGAGATTCGTCCACCATTGGTGGAGGTGTATAACTTCTTGAGGTATTTTGTGCATTCTTAATAACATTCAGCACATCTTCCTGCTGGAAAGGTTTTGAAATATAATCAAAAGCACCTAATTTCATTGCCTCTACAGCAGTAGAAACCTCTGCATAGCTGGTCATCACCACTACTGGAAGGTCAGGAAAAGACTCTTTTACTTGTTTTAAAAAGTTAATGCCATCTCCATCAGGCAATCTCAAGTCAGTAAAGACCATTTTGAGAGAAGTACTAAGGTTTTTTTCCGCTTCTTCCAGCGTATAGCACCCTATTACCTCGTACCCATTACGTTCCAAAAAACGACTTAACATTTTAGAGAATACCACATCATCTTCTACTAAAAGAATAGGATTCTTCATACTCGTTTTCTTAAAAAAATTAAATTATTAATATTTGCTTTCAGTAAGGCTTTTATAGCAATAATAGTGCCTGCCTTTTTAAAAATTGCGCAAATGTACAAAAAAAATCCGCATCCACCTAATTTTGTATAAAAAAAATTAGGCCAGACAATGTGCTTTTAACAAAGATTCTCCCCCTCATTCTACATCCCAATTTTTGCATCGCAATTCGTCTTCAAACTCACCATTATAACTACCACATCCGCCCTTACTTCTCAAAAATCAGTATTTTATCAGAGAGCTCTGAAAGTTTTCCTTTAAAGACTAACTTCTTGAAAACAGCACATATTTTTCTTTTAGTATCTAACGCGCAAAAAAAAAGACTCCCTAACTTTAGGAAGTCTTTTTTCAAATGCATATAATATAAATACTACTAACTCTCTCTTTAGAGACATTGAGCAAATGAAGGGCTCTTTTTGTGATAAAATTTTAGCAATGTTTCTTATGATATGAATAGAATGAAGTTGTTTCCCAACAACAAATTAAAACTAAGTCAATAATAAAGTTTTTTCAAAATTTTTCGTCTAATGATTACTTATCTAACAATGTTTCTTTTAGCAATTTTCTTAGTAATTCAGTTTTAAACCAATTTTTGTTCTAACCCAACATTTCTATTTATCTTAATGCATAGCAAGTACTATTGCACTTGCACTTTCTACTATTGAAAAATCCGTGCCAAACATCCCTCCCATTCTTTTATCTCATTGATTCTTTTGATTTTCAGATTATTAAAGACTATCGTGTCGTTTAATAAAATCCGTATTTTAGTGTGTACTACATACCTTTTTACACACCAAAGAGAGAAACAATTACTATTTAAACACTTCCCACTCTCAATCTATCCCCCAAGCCCATTGCTTGTCGTGCGTCCCACCCGTTCCATTATCTGCCCGTGCGGCTCACACTTTTCTCTCAAAATTACGAATAAAAAGCAAAACTACAAATAATGTAATTAGCTCATACAAAGAGGATTATTTTTTTGACAGGAAGATAAGACAGGGGCTTAGATGCTTTAGATAGGTTTTTTCAAAATTTGAGGCTTTCAAGTATACCCAAAGCCTTATAAGTAGTTATTCTCCAAGTAGTCTATCAACAGTAGAGATACGCATCTGTTTTATTGTATAACATTCCTTTTACCCGTATTTCCTGACCCTCTGATTTCTTCGTGATAAAGATAATTCACTATCGAGGGATGTCCTTTGGGACTTCGTTCGTAAGGCAATTCATTATCCACATACTTACATTGAGCCTCCTGCGCCATTTTCGCGGCCTCTTGCTCCAATTGCTTCCAATATGTTCGGTCTTTATGCAGATAGATTTCTTCATAAAGTGGGAACAAATGGGGATATTGTGATTTGATATAATCCATAATGTTAGCCTTAAAACTACCCCTCAGATTGAGGTTCTCAAGCCAAAAGAGGTCGCAAATATCTTTCACTTCCTGAAAAATAGCTTTGAAATTGGTAATACCGGGAAAGATAGGCGACACAAAACAAACTGTTCGGATGCCCGCCTCGTAGACTTTTCGCATGGCTGCGATGCGCCGCTCTATGCTCACGGCCTTGTCCATGTCGGCACGAAATGTCTCATCAAGCGTGTTGATTGACCACGATACGGTAACTTTCTTCATTTGTTTCAACAGGTCAAGATCACGCAACACGAGGTCACTCTTTGTACAAATGAGTATTTCTGCATCGCTGTCTTTGAACTCTTCAAGCAGTTTACGTGTCCTGCCGAAAGTTGCTTCTTCGGGATTATACCCATCGGTCACCGATCCAATAACCACCCGTTGTCCGGCATATTCCTTCGGATTCTTGATTGCAGGCCAATACTTCACGTCTAAGAAACTGCCCCATTCTTCTTTATGTCCTGTGAAGCGCTTCATAAATGAGGCGTAACAATACTTGCAAGCATGGGTGCAACCCACATATGGATTCACCGAATAGCCACCAACAGGGAGGTTGGACTTGGTTATGATACTGCGCACCTCTTTCGTTCCAATGAGTGTTTCTGTCATATTCATTGGTTATTAACAATTAAAGTTTAACATTGGCTTCCAGCATAATAGCATCTTTCAGTGGTTCATCATCATCAGAGAACGAATTTGCCTTATATTGTACACAAAGCACGAGCATTTCGCTGCTGCCTGTGTTCTTGAAAGCACGTTTGCCGTTGGGCGCAATTCTCACGATGCTTCCTTCTGAAACGGGAAATCGCTTGCCGTCTATATCGAAAATGCCTTCACCTTTAAGAATGAAATAAAGCTCTTCGTGGGTTTTATGGGCATGGCGTGTGCCATAATCCTGCCCAGCGGCAAGACTTTGGAAAGACAATTCTGCGCCTGTCGCTTGCAATGCATGACCAGCAAACATCTTTCCCGGGATAGAGAAATTGCCCATAGCCAACTCATATTCCTTAATTTCATTCAACTTACCTACGTTCACCGTGGTGAAGTTCTCACCTTTTTCTACAATTTGAATTTCTTTCATGATAATATTTGTTTTTGATTATGGGTGCAAAGGTAGGGCATAAAACAAAGACGCATTCTACCATTAACAATATATGTTCTACCATTTTGATAACTCGTTTATTTTTCATACATTTGTCCCATGAAATTAGCGATTAGTCCCAAAGAACTTACATATGTTCCCTTCAGCAAAACGGAATGTGGTGTAGACTTCAACCTCAATACCGATACACACCAGCGGTTGCGTGGTGTATTGATGGAGTATCCGTGTTTCAAAACTAACTTCTTCGAGTTGTTTTTCTTCAGGAAAGCATCTGGGTGGCTGCGTTATGGCTTTCAACATATCGCGTTGAAAGACAATACAGTGCTGATACTTTCGCCGCACATCCATCAAGAGTGGCATATTGATGAAAGCCAAACCGATTATCGTTTCCTTATTTTCCGTGATGATTTTCTTTCAACCTATCTTGCCGATCCTTTCTTTACTTATCGTTTGCTTTATTGCTACCAAACAGATTTCCCACCCTATCTGTTGGCTACTGCTATAGAACAACAAGAATACGAGCGTTTGCTTGTGCGGATAAAAGAAGAACTCAACCATCCTCTCGCCGATAGCTATCACATCATCGTATCCTTGCTTCATTATTTGCTTATGACCCTTAATCGTAGGTATTCTGCTCAATACCATCTGCCTTTTGATGCCCCAAAGAACCACCATGCCTTTATGTTCAAGCAACTCTTAGAGAAACATATTCGTCAATACCAGCAAGTGGCCGACTATGCAGCCATGCTGAACATCAGCCGCATTACATTGAATGCTTCTGTACAGGCACAATACGGGCAAACGGCCGTACATCTGCTCAAACAACGTCTGCTTGCAGAAATCAAGAATGAAATACTCTTCACTGACAAAACCACCAGTGAATTGGCATACGAATTTAATTTCTCAGAGCCAGGACATTTAATGCGTTTCTTCAAAAAACAAACGGGACAGACGGTTACCGAGTTTAAAGAAGAATATAAAGCACAACAGTTTACCGCAGAATAGAAAAATGGTTAAACGCAAAAACTTACCAATAAACGAACGGCACTTGAAACAGATATATCTCTGCTCAAGTGCCGTTATCCATTCAGCAATATACGCTTATTGCCTTTATCCTGTTCTATTGCTCTTGTAATTCTTCTCCAGCATTTTTTCCAAGTCTGAAGCCTCCTAAATTCAAGTAATAAAAGTAGTTTCATTTTTCTACTAAAAGAAAAAAATTCTATTGGCAACATCTCGGAGCTACTGTGTAGGGATAGCGAAGACGAAGTGAAGAACAAGCGTACTTTCAGCCCGCACCATCTTTCTGCCAAACGGACAAAAAACAGAAAAAAAACAACAACTCCTCTGTTAAAAGCAGTAACTCGTTTAAACCTTTTCAAAGTGCCCTTTTCACAAAAAAATTGTACCTTTGCAGCATCATTTTTTTTAACTGCCCTATGCTACACCTCCCACATTCCTCTTTGCGTTCAGGACAAAAGCTGCAACTCTCTGGCTCCAAATCAGAGAGCAACAGAGCCCTGATGCTGCAAGCCCTATATCCCACCTTGCAGATTCAGAACCTCTCAACTGCCGACGACACCCTACTGTTGGCAAAAGCACTACAGTCCAACGAGGAAATCATCAATATTCACCACGCTGGCACCGCAATGCGCTTCCTCACAGCCTATTTCGCTGCACAAGAAGGACGCGAAGTCCTGCTTACAGGCTCATCGCGGATGAAAGAGCGACCTATCGGTGTTTTAGTAGAGGCGCTAAGGCAAATGGGGGCAGACATCCGCTATGCCGAAAACGATGGCTTCCCTCCCCTTTGTATAAGAGGAAAAAAACTGTCAGCCGCTACCGTCCGCATCCTAGGGCACCTCAGCAGCCAATACCTATCGGCCTTGCTCCTCATCGCCCCTGCCCTACCCCACGGATTGCATTTACAACTTGTAGGCAAGGTTACCTCAATGCCTTACCTAAAAATGACGCTCTCCTTCCTGAGCCACTGCTTAGGGGAAGCCTATGTAAAAGTTTCTTGGCCTGACATACACATCGCTCCATTAGGCAAAGCACCGTTAGCACACCCCTACTGCGAAATAGAATCCGATTGGTCTTCAGCTTCCTATGGGTATTCATTCATCGCACTTTCACCCATAGGCACTACCCTACAACTCAGCTCCCTAAAGCCCGACAGTTTGCAAGGCGATAGTGCCCTCATCCAGCTGTACGAACCCTTGGGGGTAGAAAGTACCTTTGTGGGGAACACCCTCCATCTGCGCAAAGTCGCCGAGGCAGTCCCTTCTTTAGAAACCGACCTGAATCCCACCCCCGACCTCGCTCAAACGCTTGCCGTTACTTGCCTCGGACTCGGGATAGCCTGCCACCTGACAGGCCTACACACCCTAAAAATCAAAGAAACCGACCGCCTGCAAGCTCTCTACAACGAAATGACAAAATTGGGCGGCACAGTACATATCAGCGACGATAGTTTAAAGCTCTCTGCAGGAGCTTCGCTGCGCACAGGTATCACCATTCACACCTATCACGACCACCGGATGGCGATGGCCTTTGCCCCCTTGATGCTGAAAACCTCTCTCAACATTGAAGACGAAGCGGTTGTAAGCAAATCATATCCCGCATTTTGGGAAGATGTACAAAAGCTCCAAATTAAAAAATAACCGCAAACAATTAAAAACCAAACATTTAACAACCTAACCGTGTTAAAAATCAAAAAAAAATTGCGTAACATAGTGTTTTTTAAATAATTAATTCGTACCTTTGCCCCCGCAAAAGAATGAATATTCATTATAAAAATATATAGAGATGACAAAAGCAGAAATTGTATCAAAAATTTCCGACAAATTGGGTCTTGACAGAAATGACGTTCAGATGACGGTTGAAAACTTTATGGATGAAGTAATTAAATCGTTAGAAAGTGGTGAAAACGTATATCTCCGCGGGTTCGGTAGTTTCATTATTAAAACCAGAGCTGAAAAAACAGGACGTAATATTTCTAAAAATACTACCTTGAAAATTCCAGCTCACAACATCCCTGCTTTCAAACCTGCTAAAGTGTTTGTAGATGGTGTTAAAGACAAAGTAAAAGTAAAATAACCTAATATTAACATAAAAACAATAAAGTTATGCCAAGCGGAAAAAAAAGAAAAAGACATAAAGTGGCAAACCACAAACGTAAAAAAAGAGCGAGAGCTAATCGCCACAAAAAGAAAAAGTAGTTTAATACTACTTTTTCAATTTTAAAACACAGCCTTACCACCCTTTCTCTACCTAAAAACAGAGAAAAGAGGTTAAGGCTTCTGTTTATTAAACATTATTTATTGTTAAACTAAAAAATCCAACAAAGTGGACAAAGAATTAATCATTCGTTCTGGTTCCTCTTACGTAGATTTTGCTTTGCTCAGAGACGGAAGGCTCATTGAGCTTCACAAAGAAGAAGATACCAATGGCTTAGGGGTCGGCGACATTATGCTCGCCAAAGTGCGCAAACCTATACAAGGCCTTAATGCCGCTTTCGTGAATGTTGGCTATGAAAAAGATGCTTTCCTTCACTACCACGACCTAGGCCCTCAGCTATCTTCTCTCCTTAAATTTATCAAATGGGTGATTTCAGGAAAACTAAAAGACTTCTCTCTTAAAGATTTCCCCCTCGAAAAAGACATTGATAAAAATGGTAGTGTAGCCGATACGCTCAAACCCAATCAGCCTATTTTAGTGCAGATTGTAAAAGAGCCTATCTCTACCAAAGGCCCCCGCATCAGTTCCGAACTGTCCATCGCTGGTCGCTATTTGGTACTCGTCCCTTTCTCCGACCGTATTTCTATCTCACAAAAAATAGAAGGAAAAGCCGAGAAAGAACGCTTGCGTAAACTCTTGCAAAGCATTAAACCAAAAGGCTTCGGTGTCATTGTGCGCACTGTTGCCGAAGGTAAAAAAGTAGCGGAACTAGACAAAGATTTGCAAGGGTTGTTCAATCGTTGGGTTTTGATGTGCAGAAAAATCCAAAAAGCTGTATACCCCTCCAAGGTAATGAGCGAGGTAAACCGTACTGGTGCTATCTTGCGCGACTTGTTCAACGACTCTTTCACCGGAATCCAAGTAGATAACGAGCTACTCTACGAACAAATCAAAAAGTACGTACAAGAAATTGCCCCAGAAAAGGAAAACATTGTGAAACTCTACAAATCTTCTGTTCCTATCTTTGAGAAGTTTCACATTGAACGCCAAATCAAAACAGCTTTTGGTAGAACTGTTTCTATGCCCAAAGGTGCTTACTTAGTTATTGAACACACCGAGGCACTACACGTCATAGACGTGAACAGCGGCAACCACTCAAACAAAAATAACGACCAAGAAAGTACTGCCTTAGCAGTAAACCTCATCGCTGCAACCGAAATAGCACGCCAACTAAGGCTGCGGGATATGGGAGGCATCATTGTTGTTGATTTTATTGATATGGGGAGTAGCGAAAACCGCCGTATCCTTTTCGACCACCTGCGCGATGAAATGGCCGAAGACCGAGCTAAACACAAGATTTTACCCCCAAGCAAATTTGGACTTATCCAAATCACTCGCCAAAGGGTCAGACAAGAGCTGAACATCAAAACAAAAGAAGAAAACCCGAGCAAAGAGGGCGAAATCGAAGCCCCTATCGTTCTGATAGACAAAATTAACATTGCTCTAGAAAGCATTATTAAAGAGGAATCCTACAAAGGGCGTATTGTACTCAATGCCCACCCTTTCATCGCTGCCTATCTAACCAAAGGCTTCTTATCCTCCATCCGTTTTAAATGGTTCCTAAAATACAAACGCTGGGTTAAAATACTCCCCCGCGATGCTTATTCCTATCTGGAATATCGTTTTAAAACAAGTGAAGGCACCCCTCTTTAAAATTATCACCAGAAACAAGCTCGGTGTATAGTATGGTTACTATGCACCGAGCTCTTTTTTTAGCTTATGAATCATTCAAAATCACTTCTCTTATCAACCAAAACCCTCTCCCCTGCACAAGTACTACTCTTGGAAGCAAGTGGGTGGAAGGTTCTTATGCACAACTTCATCAGCATTCAGTGGCTGCCCTTAGCTTTGCAGCTCCCCTACGACCTCTTGATTTGCACTAGCCAAAATGCCGTACTCAGTCTCTTGCAGCACCCTCAAGTAGCCCTACTGAAAAACACCCCATTGTATTGCGTAGGAAAAAACACTCAAAAACTATTGGAAACCAACGGTTTTAAAGTTCTCTATGCTACCGACTATGCTACCGAGCTGGTAGCCTATCTGCAAACACAGTTGCCTTTGTTGAAAGAAAAAAAACACATCGGCTTTCTTGCTGGCACACACCGCTTAGACACACTTCCTACTTTTTTTAGCCAAGAAGCCTTAAAGGTAGAAGAACTCTGTGCCTACCGAACCCTACTGACCCCCATTAAGCTGGCAGCCTCTCCTCAAGCCATTCTATTCTTCAGCCCATCGGGCGTAGAAAGCTATTGCCAAGAGAATGTTTTAGAAGCTCAACAGCAGTTTTATTGCATCGGAACCACCACTGCGAATGCCGTGCGTACCCATTTCCCTGCACTACGCGAAGAGCAACTCTTCTTGCCCCCAACCCCTACAGTTGCTGATGTAGTCGCTAGCGTCCAAAAGCCTACTTATTTTTGATTTTATGTTTGCGAATTTCGCAATACTTCCCTATCTTTGCAAACCGAATCATATCAAATGAACAATCATAGTTTAAACACCTTTCTTCCTATCCTCCTGCTCTTCTCTGTCTTCACCGCCTTTGCTCAAGAAGACAGCGACGATGGGCTTATCCATACTCAAGGAAGTGGCGCTACAGCCTCTGCCACAGTAGATTTTCACTACCTCGAAGACCAATTCTATTTGGGTTTAACCTACGACTATTTGGCAGGCAAAGCCTCTAATGTAGTACAACACAACCTCTCACGCGGTATCCATATAGGGTTCATCCGCGACCTGCCCATCAATACCCAGCGCAACCTCGGGTTCGGCATTGGCTTGGGCTACGCCTACGATTTGGTGTACAACAATATGATTGCTCGCAAGTCGGGCAGCAATATCACCTACGAGATTGTAGAGCACTTTCGCGATATAAACCTCAGCAGGAATTTCTTTGAGACCCATTCTGTAGAAATACCTTTAGAATTTCGCTTTCGCACCTCTACCCCCTACACACACAAGTTCTGGAGGGTATATGCAGGAATGCGCTTGTCATACATTTTCAGTGGAAAAAGCCTCTATACTATCGATGAAGTCTCTACAGGATTCCAAAACACTGACCTTACACGCAACTTTCAGCTAAAACCCTTTGCAGCTTTTGGCTACAATGCTCTGAACTTTTTCGTCCAGTACAACCTTACCCCACTGCTGAAAGATGCTAAAACGACTGATGGCACAAGCCTGAAATCAAACATTTTGCAAATAGGACTCTTATTTTACATTTTATGACAGACGACCCACTCACTCGTTGGCGCCTCATCTTGGGGCAAGATTCTCAAGCGATGCGCGAGGTATCTCTCAATGAACAGCAATCGCTGTTAGACGCTACTCTCGCTGCTCTCTACGACGATACCGACGGAAAAGGAAATGGCGGTGGCAAACGCTCGGCTGGCTTAGGCAGTTCATCGCCTAACTTAGCCAAGTGGCTTACCGATGTTCGTTTTTTCTTCCCCCCCGATGTGGTTAGTGTCATTCAAACCGATGCCATAGAAAGGAAAGGCCTTACTAAACTGCTTTTCGAGCCCGAAACTCTCAAAAATGTGAAACCAGACCTCTCTATGGTAGGTACCTTAATGGCTCTCAAAGGACAAATCCCTGCCAAGTCAAAGGATACAGCACGAGAGTTGGTGAAAGAAGTGGTTAATGAGATAATGAAGCGTATGGAGCAAGACCTCCGCCGTGCTGTTACAGGGGCGCTGAACAAAAAAGCTCATACGCCTATTGCCAACTTTTCGTCTACCGACTGGAAGCGCACTATTCAGCGCAACCTTAAAAACTACGATACTGCTACCAAACGACTCATTCCCGAAAAGTTCTATTTCTTTGAGCGCACCCAGCGTCAAAAAAGTTGGACAGTCATTTTAGACATCGACCAGAGTGGTTCTATGAGCGATTCTATTATCTACTCCTCTGTGATGGGGTCTATCTTTGCCAGTATGCCTGCCCTCGATACCCACGTGGTGGTATTCGATACCGAAATAACCGACCTTACCGAGGCTTGCCGCCAAGACCCTGTAGATATGCTCTTTGGCGTTCAGCTAGGAGGAGGAACTGACATCAACAAGTCGATAGCCTACTGCCAGACACTCATTGAGAATCCGCGCAAAACGCTATTCATTCTCATCTCCGACCTCTACGAAGGAGGCGTGCGTGCAGGGCTCTTACGACGCCTGAACGAAATGCACCAAAATGGTGTAAAGGTATTGGTACTCTTAGCCTTATCAGATGCGGGCAAACCGTATTACGACGAGCAATTAGGAAAAGAAGTCAGCAAATTAGGGATTCCCTGCTTTGCCTGCACGCCTGACCGCCTACCCGAACTCGTAGAGAACGCTCTCAAAGGCAATGACCTTAAGAAATTTGAAAGTAAAAACAACGAGTCTATTTGACAATTAGTTTGAACAGATTGGCTCAATTTCTGAGACATTTAGTCTCACTTAATACATCAATTAATGAAAAAACATTCAAAAGTTTGGAACGAAATCAAGACAAACGACTCTTGGTCGATATTTAAGATAATGGGAGAATTTGTGCACGGCTATGAGCAGATGAGCTCCATAGGCCCTTGCGTGTGTATCTTTGGTTCGGCGCGTATCAAGCCCGAAAATCCCTACTACGAACTCACAGTGCGCATCGCTCAAAAAATAGTAGACGAGGGCTTTGGCATCATCACTGGCGGAGGCCCCGGCATTATGGAGGCAGGCAACAAAGGGGCTCACCTAAACAAAGGGGTATCAGCAGGACTCAACATCGACCTTCCTTTTGAGCAGTCTAACAATAGCTTTATAGACCACGACAAGAACATCAAGTTTAACTATTTCTTTGCCCGCAAAGTGATGTTTGTAAAATATTCTAAGGCATTTGTGGCTATGCCAGGTGGTTTTGGTACGCTCGATGAGCTTTTTGAAACACTTACCCTCGTACAAACACAAAAAATAGATAGAATCCCTATCATTTTAGTTGGATCTGACTACTGGAGAGGGCTTTTAGAGTGGTTTAAAACTGTTCTATTAGAGAAATTCCAGAGTATTAACCCAGAAGACTTAAACCTTGTTCACTTAGTAGATAGCGAAGACGAGGTTATCAAAGTTATTGAAGAATTCTACAACAACAAACTCCAGCTAAAACCTAACTTTTAAAAGAAGAGACCATAAGAATTTAAACTATCGAAATAATGACTACAAAAAAACGATTAACATCCATCCTATTATTGCTTATTTGCTGCTGGCTGCCTATGAGCTTGACAGCACAACAGGGCGGAATGTGGATTCCTTCGCTCTTAGAGGGAATGAACGCCAAAGAAATGAAATCTTTGGGAATGAAAATGTCAGTGACTGACATTTACAGCGTGAACAAATCGAGCTTGAAAGATGCCGTACCTCACTTCAATGGAGGCTGTACTTCCGAGATGATTTCTGGTCAAGGCCTTTTGCTCACCAATCACCATTGCGGATATTCGCAAATCCAATCGCATTCTTCTTTGCAAAACGATTACCTCACCGATGGCTTTTGGGCTAAAAACCTATCAGAAGAGTTGCCCAACAAACATTTAGAAGTTACTTTCATCGTCCGTATCGAAGATGTTACTAAAAAAGTACTAGAAGGCACTTCCCAACTTAGCAATGAGAACGAGCGCGCTGCCAAGATAGAGCGCAATATAGCCTCTTTGGTAAAAAGTTCGCCCAAAGAAACGTGGCAAGAAAATCGTATTCGCGCTTTCTACGAAGGCAACCAATACATTCTCTTTGTAGTAGAAACTTTTAAAGATGTGCGTTTGGTAGGAGCTCCCCCTTCTTCCATAGGTAAATTTGGTTCAGATACCGACAACTGGGTATGGCCACGCCACACAGGCGACTTCTCGCTCTTCCGCGTCTATGCCGACAAAAATAACCGCCCTGCCGAGTATTCTAAGGACAATGTCCCCTATCGTCCTAAACACTTCTTCCCCATCTCTCTGAAAGGTGTAAAAGCAGGCGACTTTACAATGGTATTCGGTTACCCTGGGCACACTGAAGAATATCTACCTGCAGTAGCAGTAGAACAAATTGTAAATGTCCTGAATCCTGCCAAGATAGGCATCCGCGATGTAGTACTCAAAACCCAAGATGGCTTTATGCGCACCAACCCCGAAATAAAAATAAAATACGCCTCTAAATACGCTAGCGTAGCCAACTATTGGAAGAAATGGATAGGCGAAACACAAGGGTTGAAAAAATCTGGAGCTGTAGCCTTGAAGAGAAAACAAGAAGAGAAATTCCAAAAGACCCTTGAAAAGAATGGCAAAACAGCTGCTTACGGACAATTACTGCCTCAGTTTGCCGAGAAATATGCCCAAATGCAAGACTATGCATTGGCCAGCGACCTCTTTTCTGAATTTGTTTTGCGCAACATCGACCTTCTGAGCAATGGTTACCGAGTGATACAACTCCAAAATGCCCTACACAAAAAAGGAGCTCAAGCATTTGCCGACCGCCGTCAAAACCTTTTAAACACTCTTCAAACAGTATTTAAAAACAACGACAAAGCTGTCGACAAAGCCGTATTTGAGAAAGCAGTAGCCTTCTATGCCCAAGCAATGCCAGCACGCCTATTGCCTGCCAACTTGCAAAACCTCAATGCTTCTGCCTTAGCCGACAAACTCTACAGCGAATCATTTTTGACCTCTTACAGCGAAATAGAAAAGGTACTCAACCTTCCACAAGAAGCTTTTGAAGCGCGTATGCAAGAAGATGCAGGGGTACAGTTCGTGAACCAATTAGTATTAGATTACATCGAAAAGGTAAGCCCATATTACTATCGTTTAAACGATGAGATTACTGCCCTACAACGCACTTATATGAAAGCTCTTTTAGAGTTTGCTAAACCAGAAGATCGCCTTTTCCCTGATGCCAACAGCACCTTGCGTGTAACCTACGGAAAAGTAGCTGGCTACTCCCCTAGCGATGCCGTAACCTACGACTATATGACCTATTTAGATGGTGTAATGGAAAAATACGTGCCTAACGATTATGAGTTTGATGTCCCTGCCAAGTTGCGCCAGCTTTACGAGAAGAAAGATTATGGAATCTATGGGGTTAAAGGCAAAATGCCCGTGTGCTTTGTGGCTACCAACCACACTACAGGAGGCAACTCAGGAAGTCCCGCTATTGATGCAAAAGGAAATCTAATAGGCCTTAACTTCGACCGCGTGTGGGAAGGCACTATGAGCGACATACATTACGACCCCAATATCTGTCGCAATATAATGGTAGATATTCGCTATGTGCTCTTCATCATTGACAAATACGCCGGCGCAGGCTATTTAATTGACGAGATGAAGTTGGTAAAATAATTTTGAAGAACTAAAAACCAAACAATATATGAAATTAAACAAACTAATCGACCACACGCTTCTAAAAGCTACTGCTACCCTTGCCGAGATTGAAACCCTTTGCAAAGAAGCTGTAGAGTACGATTTCTATTCAGTATGTGTGAACAGCGGCTATGTAGCTGCTGCCAAAAAATTCTTAGCTGGCACCGACATCAAGGTGTGCAGCGTAGTGGGCTTCCCTTTAGGAGCAATGTCCGCCAAAGCCAAATATTTTGAAACAGGCGAAGCCCTAACCGATGGTGCCGACGAGATAGATATGGTACTCAATGTTGGGCTAATCAAATCAGGAGAGGCTAACAAAGCCTTAGAAGAAATTATTGCCCTCAAACGCTGCATAGGAAGCCATCGTGTGCTGAAAGTTATTCTTGAAACTTGCTACCTTACCGATGAAGAAAAACGTTTAGCTTGTCGTTTGGCACTTGATGCACAAGCCGACTTCGTTAAAACTTCTACCGGGTTTGGCACAGGAGGAGCCACCCTTGCCGATGTAAAACTGATGAAAGAATGCGTGCAACAAAAAGCTAAAGTCAAAGCTTCTGGAGGCATCCGCGACTACGAAACAGCTATGCAATACGTAGCTCTTGGCGTAGAGCGCATAGGTACCTCCAACGGTATCGCTATCTTGAAAGGAGAGAAAGGAACGGGGTACTAATGAAGATTATCAGCTATAACGTAAACGGCATTCGCGCTGCTCTTACCAAAGGTTTTACAGAGTGGCTACAAGCAGCTGCCCCCGATGTACTTTGCTTACAAGAGATTAAGGCCTTGCAAGAACAAATCCCTACCGAAGTGTTTACCGAGTTAGGCTACACCTACCAGTATTACCACAGTGCCGAAAAAAAAGGCTACAGTGGCGTAGCTATCCTCTCGAAAATCGAACCTAAGCACGTCGAAGTAGGTACTGGCATCGACTATATGGACAAAGAAGGACGAGTGCTCCGCGCCGACTTTGACTCCCTTTCCGTAATGAGTCTCTATCTGCCTTCGGGTACCAACCCCGACCGCTTAGACTTCAAGCTGACCTTTATGGACGACTTCCAGAAGTACATTGACCAGCTAAAGCAAACGGTACCCAACCTCGTTATCTGTGGCGACTACAATATCTGTCACCAAGCGATAGACATACACGACCCCGTGCGAAACGCGAATGTATCAGGCTTCTTGCCTGTAGAGCGCGAGTGGCTCGATGGATTTATGAAAAGTGGCTTCATCGATAGCTTCCGTTACTTCCACAAAGAACCTCACCAATACTCGTGGTGGAGCTATCGCGCCAATGCTCGCAACAATAACAAAGGTTGGCGCATCGACTATCATTTGGTATCTGCCCCTTTAGAAAGTCGTATGGAACGTGCGCTTATCCTCCCAGAGGCAAAACACAGCGACCATTGCCCTATCGTTTTAGAGATACATACATAATAAGACAATAAACACCCTTTTTTAAAAGGAAGCACCTAACTGCATAGAAATTAGTTTGTTCAATTTCTGTGCAGTTAGGTGCTTTCTTTTTCCAACCTGATCTCCTCAGATAACTACCCAATTTGCTAATTGACAAATTATTTATACCTTTGCCTACATATAATGCCTAAAACTATCAAACAAAAATGAACGACAATCCTCAAAATCTCCAAGCCTATTTTGGAAACTTCGGAGGGCAATACGTCCCCGAAAATGCTATTGCAGCCCTCAACGAAGTGGAGGCTGAATACCTCAAAGCCCAAGCTGACCCCACTTTTCAGGATACCCTAAACGCACTCCTGAAAAACTATGTAGGGCGTCCCTCTCCTTTGTATTACGCCGAGAACCTCAGCAACCTTTACGGCCACGACATCTACCTAAAACGAGAAGACCTCAACCACACGGGCGCTCACAAAATCAACAATTCATTAGGACAAGCCTTGTTAGCCAAACGAATGGGCAAGAAAAAAATCATTGCCGAAACAGGGGCAGGACAACACGGTGTAGCTACTGCTACGGCTGCCGCTCTCTTAGGCTTAGAATGCGACATCTATATGGGAGCCGAGGATATGGAACGCCAAAAACTAAACGTCTTCCGTATGGAACTATTAGGCGCCAGAGTAGTAGCCATCCACGACGGACTCAAAACATTAGTAGAAGCTACTACCGCTGCCATTGCATCTTGGTTAAAAGAGATTGACAATGTCTTTTACGTAATAGGCTCTGCCGTAGGCCCACACCCCTACCCTAGTATCGTAAAAGAATTTCAGTCAGTAATAGGAAAAGAGTGCCACGAGCAACTCTCCTCCTTAGGCAAACACGCCGACCACATCATCGCCTGCGTGGGCGGAGGAAGCAATGCCATAGGTATCTTCTCTGCCTTCCTAAACGACGAATCTACTCACTTGTATGGAGTAGAAGCCGCTGGCGAAGGACTTGATACCAACCGGCACGCCGCCACCCTTACCTTAGGGAAAGAAGGAATCATACACGGAATGAAAACTTATGTATTGCAAGAAGAAAACGGCGAAATTAGCCCCGTATATTCTATCTCTGCAGGCTTAGATTACCCGGGGGTAGGCCCTGAACACGCTCATCTTTTTAAAACAGGAAGAGTCTCTTACGCCGCTATTACCGACAAAGAAGCTTTAGAGGCTTTGGTACACACCAGCCGACAAGAAGGCATCATTCCTGCTATCGAGAGCGCGCACGCCTTGGCCTACCTGCCTAAACTATGTGCTGCCCTACCAAGTTCCCCTAAGCAAACCATCGTAGTAAACGTTTCAGGTAGAGGAGACAAAGATATGCACACCGTTTTTTCGGCATTAAAAGGAACAATAGAAATCTAAAGAATTTAACGTTAAATCTTGTGCGTTTGCCCTATAGGCTTATAAGGGTAAAATCACAAACTTAAAAACAGAAAAAGAAGTTCCAGAGGCAATTTTGGGAAACTTAAACATTAGTCCCATTAGCCAATTAACTCGTTTGCTAATTGATAAATTATTTATACCTTTGCCCAAAAATCACGGTTGCTTAGCCTTTTGCGAGAGCAAACTGCCGCATTACCGCATTGGAAAGAATAACAACCACTTGTATTTTTCATCAGCACCTACTACTGATTTTACCTGAATAAAATGAATACGATAGACCAATATAACAAAGTAATTGAGCAGTGTCGCAGTCTGTTTATCAACAAGATGAAGGACTACGGAAGCGCGTGGCGTATCTTGCGACTCCCTTCCCTAACCGACCAGATTTTTATCAAAGCACAACGCATACGCGGTCTGCAAGAGAATGCAGTACATAAGATAGACGAAGACGAAACAGCTGAATTTATAGGCATCATCAACTATGCGCTAATGGCTCTTATTCAAATTGAAAAAGGAGTATCCTCTCAGCCCGACCTTTCTATAGAAGAAGCTTTGCCCCTCTACGATGCGCAAGTTGCCGAAGCGCGCGCGCTAATGGAAGCAAAAAACCACGACTACGGAGAGGTGTGGCGCGAAATGCGCGTGAGCTCTCTCACCGATATTATCTTGCAAAAAATATTGCGCGTCAAACAAATAGAGGACAATCAGGGCAAAACTCTCGTAAGCGAAGGCATTGCAGCAAACTATCAAGATATGATTAACTATGCTGTCTTTGCTATGATACACTTAAGCCATTAGTTATTAGCTGTTGGCAGCTAATAACTCCCTACTAATGATTAACATCTAACGACTCATAACTAAGAACTAAATGGAAACCAGAATTTCAGTAATGGGCGGTGGAAGCTGGGCAACAGCTCTCATCAAGATTCTCACCGCCAATATCGACCACGTGTGCTGGTATATGCGCAACGAGCAGGCTATTGAGCACATCAAGGCCACCAAGCACAATCTTAACTACCTCACCGATGTACATTTAAACATCAGTAAGCTCCACCTTACTAGCGACCTAAACGAGGCAGTTGCTTTCAGCGATTACCTTGTATTTTCTATTCCCTCTGCTTTCCTAAGCGATGAACTGGAAAAACTGACCACCCCTTTGGCTGACAAGAATATCTTCTCAGCTATCAAAGGAATTGAACCCAAGAGCGGCCTCATCGTAGGTGAGTATTTTAATAAGATACACCACGTTCCCTACTCTCAATTAGGCATCATTGCAGGCCCTTGCCACGCCGAGGAAGTAGCCTTAGAACGGCTTTCCTATCTCACTATCGCCTGTTTAGACGAACAGAAAGCCCTCTTCGTAGCCAACGCTATGAAACGCCCTTATGTAAAAACTAAAATCTCAGACGATGTAGTAGGCATCGAATATGCTGCAATGCTCAAGAACATTTACGCCTTGGCTGCAGGTATTGCCCACGGCTTAGGTTATGGCGATAACTTCCAAAGTGTCTTGATGAGTAATGCTATCCGAGAGATGCGCCGATACATCAAACACATCTACAAAATCAAACGAAACATCAATAACTCTGCCTACTTAGGCGACCTATTGGTAACAGCCTACTCATTGTTCAGTCGCAACCGTATGTTCGGCACAATGATAGGCAAAGGCTACACCGTAAAAAGCACTATGGCCGAAATGAATATGGTAGCAGAAGGCTATTACGCAACCAAAAGTGCCTACCATATCAACAAAAATCAAGAAAAACCAAGTCGTACCCCCATCCTCGATGCCGTCTACAAGATATTGTACGAAGGTAAAAGAGCCAAAGGAGTATTTACAGAACTCACTGCAGAACTAGACTAACCAATCAATTCATTGACAAATCAGCAAATTAAAAAACAATGTTTACAGGAATCATAGAAGAAATAGGCGAAATCGTACGAGTAGAACGGGAAGAAGCAAATCTACATCTATACGTAAAAAGCTCATTTACAAATGAACTAAAAATAGACCAAAGTGTAGCACACAATGGAGTATGCCTAACAGTAGTAGCCATAGAAGGAGAGGTATATCAAGTAACAGCCATTGCCGAAACACTTGCCAAAACCCATTTAGGCAGCCTCCAAGCAGGCGACACAGTAAACTTAGAGCGCGGAATGCTCCTTAACAACCGCTTAGATGGACATATAGTGCAAGGCCACATAGACCAAACAGCTACTTGCGTAGCCATTGAAGAAGAAGGAGGCAGTACGCGTTTTACCTTTGCCTACGATCCTTCCTTAGGCAATGTAGTCATTGAAAAAGGTTCTATTACAGTCAATGGCGTAAGCCTGACAGTGGTAGATGCCCTCCACAACCGCTTTAGTGTAGCTATCATCCCCTATACACTAAAGCACACCAACTTGCAACACCTCCAAATAGGTAGCATCGTAAATATCGAATTCGATGTTATTGGGAAGTACGTGTCTCGTCTAATGCAGCGGTAAGTTTCTGAAGCATAATAGCGTGCATTGCCTCTCGCAAAGCATCTTTGTCAGCAAGAATTTTCCCTTCAGTAGCAACGAGAGGCAAAACCTCCACACGCATCTCCCCCATACACCCCGCAAAAAAACGGAAAGGAAAACGCTTTTTAGTGTCGTAGAACAGCATCGGTACTATAGGAATTTGGCACTCTATAGCAATGCGAAAAGCACCATCTTTAAAGCTGTCAAGCACAATACTTTCATCATCAGGAACACCCCCTTCGGGAAAAATGCAAATGCTGAGCCCTGCCGCAATGCGTTCCATCGCTTGCCTGTACACTTCTTTTCGGCTCTGCGAACTCTTCCTATCCACCATAATAGCCGCCCTGCGGTAAAAATATCCAAATAAAGGCAACTTGCTCAACTCCTTTTTCCCCACAAATACAAATGGCCTCTTGCTAACGTACAACATCAGCATAATATCCATCATACTATAATGATTAGCAATCAGCATATAGCTATGTTCATCATCGGGAATAGTACACGCCTTTTTGAGCTTAGGCCAAAAGCCCATCCCGTAGAGAATAGGAGTTGCCCATAAGTGCCTTACCACCCAATAAAGAGAGCGGTACCAGCGCGCCTTAGCCGTGAGCACGAGCAATATAGGCAACAGGAGAAGTATCAGCGAGACCACTAAAACATAAAACCAAATTTTCCAGAGGCACCAAAAAGGATATTTTAGTATTTTCATTATCAATATTTTAATCAGAAAACCGTCATTATCAAAACGTTAAACTTTTGTTAAAGTATCTATTTCTTTTGGTAGTTTATTTTTTTGACGTACCTTTGCAGCGCAATGAGGGTGGTAGCTCATTGTAAAACTTCAAATAATAGTTTTCATAATTTAAAGTTTTGGTTGGTTAATGGAAAAGTCCGATAGCAATATCGGACTTTTTTCTTTTCTAACTGAACCACCACAATCTCCAAGGAAGCATCGACAAAACAGCCACCAACGCAATCCCATAAAACAAGACTATCTTCCCAAACTTTCGTTGCGGAGCCACTTGCTTTTTGTGTTGGCTCCACCCTATAGTAATAAGCGTTACAGCTATGAGTACCATCAGCGGATGCTCTACTAAGACCAAGCGTAAAGTCTTATCCTTCATCACTACTTTAAACCCCTCTCCCCACATCTGCAAGCGTGGAGTAGATAAGTAAAGCAAGAGCCCCAACAACAATTGAAGATGCGAAAAAATGAGCGCAAACAAACTGATGCGCAAATCATTGACCTTAAACTCTTTCTTCTTCAAAAAGCCTATAACAGCATTCAGAACAGCAGCGATAAGTACCGCCAAAACAATGTAAGCACTCAACGAGTGCAATTCTTTAATTAATTGATACATAAAGTTTTTTTCTTTTTAGCGGGCAAAAATACAAATCTTTGTCGAATAATAGTAGTACATTCAACTATTTTTTGTATTTTTGCAGAGAAAAAGTTGTACAGAAAAACAAGTTATAAGAACCCAACCACCTTGTAGCAAGTTCCTACAACTAATCTTTCTAACTTTCTTCGGCAAGGTAAATCGAAGAAACAACACTTGGGGCAAACGTACAAAATCAGAAAATCAAAAAAGAACAAGCTCAATTCAAGCCTAACAACCAAAAGAAAGAAAAAAATCTTGAGGGGCATCGCAAAGCTAACCCGAAGACATCTCGAATCCGTAGCGAAGAAAAAGCGAACTGCCAGATAGCACCGAATTGCTGCCAAATGTCAAAAAAACAGAAAAAACAATCACTAACCTCAAACTCTCATTAATTAATTGATTGCTTTTTCCAATGAAAAAAAATGCCAATTTTGTGCGTTCAACCTAATACAAAAACAACTCTGAAGACTAAAAAAACTTAATATAATGGCTCTAACAGCACAAGTGTTTGCCCTACACGTAGCAACACGCAACAACCTTTTGACCTATTTAGAAAATTTGACTCCCGCACAGTTATCGCAAGTACCCGAAGGGTTCCACAACAATATCTGGTGGAACATTGCCCATTGTGTAGCCCAACAGCAGATTTTGTGCTACAAACTATCGGGTTTGCCCTATGCCGTGCCCGAATCATTTGTAGATACTTACAAGAAAGGCACTTATCCAGATGGCCACACCCCCACAGCCGAAGAAATTCAAGAGCTACGTGCACTGCTTATCAGTAGCCCAAAGCAACTACAAGCTGACTACGAGAGGGGGGTGTTTAGCAACTTCACACCCTACACCACAAGCTACGGCTATGCCCTCACTTGTATTGAGGATGCTATTAATTTCAACAATACCCACGAAGGAATGCACCTTGGGGTAGTGATTGCTTTAAACTATTTTGCTAAATGATAGAAGATAAAATACCCCATCGCACCAGCTTAGCCGACTTAGGAGAGTTTGGCCTAATTGAGCATCTTACCCAAGGATTTGAGCTCAAAAACGCTTCTTCAGAAAAAGGAATAGGAGACGATGCCGCTGTGCTTGACTTTAAGGGCAAAAAAACAGTCGTCTCTACCGACTTGCTCATCGAAGGGGTGCACTTCGACCTAAGCTATGTACCACTGAAGCATTTAGGCTACAAGTCCGTAGTTGTAAACGTATCTGACATTTACGCAATGAATGCTACAGCAAAGCAAATCACCGTCTCAATAGCAGTTTCCAACCGCTTCCCCTTAGAAGCCTTAGAGGAACTTTATGCCGGAATACGCTTAGCTTGCGACCGTTATGAAGTAGATTTAGTGGGGGGAGATACAACCTCTTCTACACGCGGACTTATCATCTCAGTAACAGCCATAGGCGAGGCCGACGAAGATGCCCTTGTGTACCGCAATGGTGCCCGTCCTAACGACCTGCTGGTGCTCACTGGCGACATAGGAGGCGCCTATATGGGCTTGCAAATTTTAGAACGCGAGAAAGCCGTTTTCCAAGTGAACCCTAACTCCCAACCCGACATAGAAATGTACTCTTACCTCTTGGAAAGGCAACTGAAACCAGAGGCTCGCAAGGACATTCCACCATTGCTCAAACAGTTAGGAGTAAAACCCACAGCAATGATGGACGTAAGCGATGGATTGTCGTCCGAAATCCTACACCTCTGCAAACAGTCTGCAGTAGGGTGCCGATTGTATGAAGACAAAATCCCTCTCGACCCACAAGTGATTAGCACTTGCGAAGAGTTCAATTTAGACAGCACTACCATTGCTCTTAGCGGAGGAGAGGACTACGAACTGCTCTTCGCTATAGCCCAAGACGATTACGACAAAATCAAAGGGAATCCAAACTTCACCGTGATAGGATATTTTACTGACAAAAGCGAAGGTGCTAACCTAATAACACGGGCAGGGCAGTTTATTCCAATCATTGCAAGAGGATGGAACGCTCTTTTAGGCAACAACGAACAATAAACACAGCGAGCTATTATAAAACAAACACTAAAAGATAACAGTTATGGAAAGAAGATCGTTTTTTAAACGTGGGTCGCTAGCAGTATTAGGAAGCCTAGTACTTCCTTCATTTGGCGTACAGGCGCAAAGCCTTAAAGAAGCCCATAGAAACAAACGCGCTAAAAACATCATTTTTATGGTGAGCGACGGGATGAGTTTTGGCACCTTGGTTATGGCCGACCTCTACCTAAAACGAAAATACGGACGCCCTTCTAGCTGGATGGGACTATACGAAAGCAAGTTAGGACAGCGAGCTGTAATGGATATGGCTTCGGCTAGCTCAGTAGTAACCGACTCATCAGCAGCAAGCTCCTCTTGGGGAGGTGGCGTACGGGTAAACAACGGAAGCCTAAATATCAGTCCTAATGGCCAAGAAAATATGCCTATTCTGCAAAAATTCAAAAAGGCAGGTAAAAAAGTAGGCTGTGTAACAACAGTAATGGTAAATCACGCTACGCCAGCAGGATTTTGCACTTGGAGCAAGAGCCGCAATGCAATGGACGAGATAGCCTTGAACTACACCGAGTTAGGTTTCGACGTTATGTTAGGCGGCGGAAGCAAGTACTTTGACCCTACCCACCGTAAAGACCAAAAAGACCTTTTTGCTACATTGAAAAAGAAAGGCTATACAGTAGCACGCACACGAAACGAAATGCTGAAGGCACCTACTCAAAAACCACTTTATGGACTCTTTGCCGAGGATGCCCTACCCTACTCTATCGACCGTGCCCAAAGTACCGAAGAGCAAGAAGCAATTCCTACCCTTGCAGAAATGACAGCTAAAGCCATTGAGCAATTGAAAGGACACTCCAAAGGCTTTGTGATGCAAGTAGAAGGAGGTAAGGTAGACTGGGCAGCCCATGCAAACGACATTGGAGCACTATTGTACGACCAAGTAGCTTTTGACGAAGCCGTAAAAGTAGCCCTTGATTTTGCCAAAGCCGATGGCAATACATTGGTAGTAATCACCTCAGACCACGGCAACGCAAACCCTGGGCTCATCTACGGGAAAGAGTGCAACAACAATTTCGACCGTTTGCAACGTTTCACCCACTCTAACGACTGGGTATTGCAAAAGATAAACGCTAACGACTCTATTGCTAAAGTGAAAGAGCACATCGCTCAGTACTGCGGCGGAATGAACATCAGCGAAGAACAAGCCAAAGAGCTATTGGGCTACTATGCCAAAACAGAAAGAAAAGAAGATGGTCTGTACAACTACAAGCATCTTCCTTACCGCTTATTTGCCGAACTGCAAAAAGCACACACTTCGGTAGGATGGATTAGTATGGATCACTCATCCGACTACACCGAATTAGCAATGTACGGACCTGGTAGCGAGAAGCTCTCTCCTTTTATGCGCAATACCGATATGCACCAATTCTTGTTAGAAGTAGCTGAAGTTAGTCTTTAGTAATTAGTAAATGAAGACATTTCAGTTTCAGAAACTCGTTACTTTTGTCGGGATAATACTCTTCATCGTGAAACTGATAGCGTGGCACATCACCAATTCCAACGCTATCTTTTCGGACACAATGGAGAGTATAGTGAACATCATTGCTGCTTTTATGGGGTTGTACTCTATCCATTTGTGCAACAAACCCCGCGATACCGACCACCCTTATGGGCATGGCAAAGTAGAGTTTGTAACATCTGGGATTGAAGGGATGCTGATAGCTATGGCAGGAATCTTGATTCTTATCGAGGCTATTTCATCTCTTATCAATGGAATACAGTTGGAAAAATTAGATTGGGGAATAGCGTTGTTTGGATCTACTGCCATAGTGAATTACGCAATGGGCTACCTCTCCTACCAAAAGGGAAAAAAAGAAAACTCTCTGGTATTGATGAGTGCAGGCAAACACTTGCAGTCAGACACTTTTGCTACTTCAGCTATTGTACTGAGTTTGGTATTAGTTCATCTCACGGGCTGGCAATGGCTTGACCCTATTATCGCTTTAGGATTTGGGAGCTACATCATTGTAATAGGAGGGAAAATAGTACGAAAAGCATTAAGCGGCATTATGGATGAGCGCGATGAAGCCCTTTTTGCTGAATTAGTAACTATCTTACAAGCAAATCGTAAAACTGAATGGATAGACATTCACAATATGCGCATTCAGCAGTTTGGTGCTCACTTGCACATAGATGCCCACTTGACGCTTCCTTACTACTATTCACTCAAAGAAGCTCACCAAGAGATGGAAAAAGTTATTCGGCTACTAGCTGAGAAGATAGAACGCACCATTGAGTTTAACTTCCATTTGGACTACTGCAAGCCCTTTTCGTGTGAGATTTGTACTATCGATTGCAAATTCAGGCAGAAACCCTTTGTGCAAATAGTACAATGGGAGGTCAAAAATCTTGCAGGAGTAGCCAAACATCACAAAGAATAACGAATGAGTTAATGGATTTTTCAGTAAAATATCCTAAAAGCAAAAGAGTTGGGTTAGAATAGCTCTTTTAGAAAATATTAAAAACTTTAAAAGTCAAAAAATAGGAAAGTAAATCATTGTGGATTGAAAAATTTTTACTATTTTTGCTGCAAACAGCACTTTGTAAATACATATGATAACTAGTTTTTTTTCAGAGAATTTAGCTTTCACGGCGGCATTTGTATTTTTCGTTTCCCTTTTTGCAGCGTATTTCACATTGCCTAGCATTATTTATGTTGTAAAACAGAAGAACTTAATGGACAAACCTAATGAACGCAGTTCGCACAAAGAAAAAACACCCACTCTGGGAGGTATCTCCTTTTTTGTGAGTGTTGTGTTTACATTGTTCATTCTTCGCTCTTTTGATGCAGATAATGTAGGAATCAATATTTTAGCAGGAGTAGGAGTCCTCTTTTTCGTTGGACTGAAAGACGATCTTGTAGGAGTTAACCCTAGCACTAAAATCATAGGGCAGATTATAGCCACTCTTATTTTGTTCTTCGGCACCAATCTAAAAATTATTTCTTTAGATGGTTTTTTAGGGATCACCGATATTCCTTACTGGTTTTCGGTACTGATAAGTTGTGGAATGGTAATGGCTATCGTGAATTCTTACAATCTAATTGACGGCATCAACGGGTCGGCATCAATGGTTGGGATGGTCATTTTTGCCTCATTTGCCTATCTGTTTTACGATGCCGAGATGTACTACTATGTACTTCTGTCAATTCTATGCATAGGCTTCTTATTAGCTTTCTTGCGATACAATCTATCTTCAAAAAAGCGTGTTTTTATGGGCGACACCGGTTCAATGATTGTGGGTTTCCTATTAGCTGTTTTGGCCATTAAGTTTTTTGCACTAGATACTACCTCATTAGAAAATGCTGTCATTACCCCTACCAATAAGGTGTGGGTACTATTGGCCATTATCTTCATCCCTTTTTTCGATACAAGCCGCGTATTTACTACCCGTGTAATACGTCACGGCAACCCTTTCAAAGCAGACCGCACTCACATTCACCACATACTTATCGACTATCTAAGGATAACCCACGCACAGGCAAGTATCCTATTAGCTTCCATCAATTTAATAGTTTTCATTATTATTTTACTCTTAAATAGGGCTCTCCCCTCTCGATGGTTGTGTATTGTATTTATTGCCATTTACGCAGGGTTGGTGGAACTACTTTTTAACTTAAATAGAAGCTACTACACCCACCAAAACGAGCAAAAAACACAAGACACTATTGACTAATTTATAAAACAACCAAAAAACCAATTACTTATGAGCATATTTAATTCTGAAAAGCCTAAATGCCTATTTGTAAATATAGGTGGAATCCTTCAAAAATTAATGGAGGGAACCCAGATTTATAATTCCTATAGAGTTGTTAATTATGACATCTTCAAGGACAAAAAAAGTATTACAAGTCTTGTCGATAAATTCAAAATTGGAATTATCGTAATTGAAACTTCTAAGGTTAAGGAGTTCCCTGATGACATTATCCGAGAAATTATTGATTTGAGGACTAGGGGTATTGTTATCTATGAAGCAGAAGAGTTCTACGAAGTCATTAACAAGCGTATTCCTATTGTCAAATTGGAAGAGAAAAAATACATTGGAGATGATATATTCTCTATCAAACAACGTCTTAGACATAGAATAGTAAAAAGATTTTTTGATATATCCTTTGCAAGTATCCTAGCGCCTTTTGCCCTACCTCTAATCCTAATAGGAGTTATTCTGACTATATTAAGCTCAAAAGGAGGGGCTTTCTTTTCCCAAACAAGAGTTGGACGCAAGGGTAAACCTTTTAAAATCTATAAAATAAGAACAATGGTTGTGAATAAAGGAGGTTTTACAAGAGCTAATGACTCGCGTATTACCTCTATCGGAAAAATACTTCGATTCACTAAGATAGATGAGTTGCCCCAGCTGTACAATGTGCTTAGAGGAAATATGAGTATTATTGGCCCACGTCCTGAAATCCCTGAATATGTAGAAGAGTATGCTGAAAAAATACCTTTTTTCAAACTTAGGCATATGGTCAAACCTGGTGTTACAGGATGGGCTCAAATCAATATTCCTAAAGCTACCCCAGAAGACAGTATTAAAAAATTAGAATATGATTTATATTACATCAAGCGCTATTCGCTATTTCTTGACATAAAAATAATTTGTAGAACTATCAAAATCATTTTAACTTTAAACAGCAATTAGCCCCTATCAATAATTTTATCGTATCTTTGCGCCCTAATTTTCTAAAATGCTTAAACAGAATTTACAACTTAAACTTTCGCAAAAACTATCTCCTCAGCAAATCCAGCTGATGAAGCTCGTACAGTTGCCTACAATGGCTTTTGAGCAACGAGTAAAACAAGAAATGGAGGAAAACCCTGCTCTTGAATCAGGGCGCGAAAATGATCCTTTTGACGAGTTTCACGACGAATTCGATAACTCTTCCGACGAATATAATGATAACGATGTGATAGAAATGGATGACATCAATATTGATGAATACCTAAGCGATGACGAGATTCCTGACTATCGTCTCCATTCTAATAACTACAGCGATGACGATGAAGAGCATGATATTCCTTTCAGTGCTGAGATTTCTTTCCACCAATCGCTGATTAACCAACTGAATACTTTTACCCTTTCTGACGAAGACTACCTTATCGCTGAATTTCTGGTAGGCAGCATTGACGATACTGGCTACATCCGTCGTTCTATTCAAGACCTTACCGATGACCTTGCCTTCACCCAAAATATCTACACCGAGGAGGAACACGTAGAACAAATCAGGCAGCAGATTGTTTTCCAATTAGACCCTGCAGGAGTGGGTGCCTTTGACTTACAAGAGTGCTTGCTCATACAACTGCGACGCAAGAAACAAACTCCCGCTGTGCTTTTGGCCATCAGTATACTTACGGAAGCTTTTGAGGCTTTCACAAAAAAACACTACAATAAACTCCAACAGCGCTTTTTGGTATCTGAGGAAGCTCTAAAAGATGCTGTACAAGAGATTGAACGGCTCAACCCTAAACCTGGTAGCACCTATTCAGGCAATAATGTACACATTGAGCAAATCATTCCTGACTTTACTGTAAAAGTGATTGACAATGAGCTAGAACTTTCTCTTAACGGGAGAAATGCTCCTGAATTGCACGTCTCTAAAGAGTACTGTACAATGTTGGACACCTACAAGAAAAGCAAAGAAAAAAGCAACTCGCAAAAAGAAGCTGTTCTGTTCATTAAACAGAAACTAGACTCGGCAAAATGGTTCATTGATGCCATCCGCCAGAGACAGCAAACTCTGCTTATTACAATGGAAGCTATTATGGAACACCAACGCGAATATTTTCTTACAGGAGATGAGTTAAAAATTAAGCCTCTTATCCTTAAAGATATCGCAGACAAGGTGGGGATGGACATCTCTACGGTCTCGCGTGTAGCAAGTAGTAAGTATGTTACGACCCCTTATGGCACAAAGCTCATCAAGGATTTCTTTTCAGAATCAATGAAGAATGACCAAGGCGAGGATGTTTCGACACGGGAAATCAAGGAGATTTTGCAGCACATTATAGCCAAAGAGGATAAAAGTAGACCCCTCCCCGATGACGAATTAGCTCAACTACTGAAAGAAAAAGGCTACCCCATCGCACGACGCACAGTGGCCAAGTACAGAGAACAGTTGGACATTCCTGTAGCACGCCTCAGAAAAGCACTGTAAATTATCTCAATAAATTATAAAAACAAGTGTGGCCTTTCAAGAAAATTCTTGAAAGGCCACACTTGTTTTTTTGAAAAAGTTGTATCTTTTTCTTTTTTCTCCTACTCTTCTTCTTTCACGAGAATGGGACGGAGCACCTCTGTCCAACGGCGATAGCCTTCTGTATTTAGGTGGAGATTGTCTTCTTTAAAAATATCGGTGCGCAATATGCCTTCTTCGTCTTTCATTGCTGCCGTAATATCTACATAAGTGTAATACTGCAAAGTCGCATTTTGCTCTAATAGGGCATTTACCAGCAGTTGGTCTTTTAGTTCGTGTGCTTTTGCTGGTGATGGTTTCAGCGACACTACGTACAAAGGCACTTTGGGATAGTCTTCTTTAAGCTTTCCGACAAAGATTCTAAACAAATCAAAGCATTTTACAGCGTTTACCCCTTCTTTGTGGGTGCCTAAATCGTTTTCTACGTACAAAACGATTTGTTTGGGCTGATAGCCTTTGGCAATGACCTCGTAGTTGTATATCATATCGCGGAGGGTAGCCCCACCATAGGAACGACGAATGATTTTCAACGGAGCAAAATCTTGTTCTATTGAGTCCCACATATTGATAGAAGAGCTTCCTAAGAAGAGTACATCGCAAGAGCGATCTTTAAGACGTTTGTTCAGCTTTTTGTAGTAGTCAATATCTTTTTGATAACGGGTTATCCACTGTGTTTCATCGGAATGCTGAAAAGGAATAGTTGTTTTAAGAAGGGTAGTTTGCCCTTTGAGCATCAATGGAGCTAAAAAGAATGACAATAGGTATTTTTTCATCTTCTAAAATAATTAAGGTTTGAAATATGAGTGCTTTGAGAAATGAAAGCATTTCTACTCTTCAAAAGTCTTGCCAAAAGTTTTAAAAGCATAAGGGTAGCTTCGGGATGTGTTCGCTTTTCCTTCGCTTAAAGTTCGCCCGGCTGAGAAAAAAGGAGCAGCCGAATTGAGACGTATGTTTTACTTTTAAAATTTTATTCAGAGAAAGAGAGTAAGGAAAAAGAAATAAAGTTTTTTGAGTTTAGAACTTTTTTACTACCTTTGCAGCAAATAAAATGAATCGCTATGGAAACCAAGGAGAAATACCAGTTGGAACTTCCAATAGGCACTTCAGCGTCATTTCTCTACCAATACATCAGTACGCCTGCAGGTTTGGCTTCGTGGTATGCAGACGATGTATGCACAGATGCTGAATTTTACACTTTTAGATGGGGCGATACTGAAGAAAAAGCTCAGGTTCTTCGGCAAAAGTTGGACGACTGTATCCGCTTCCACTGGGTGGAAGACGCTTTGCCTCATAGTTTTTTTGAGATAAAAATCAGGATAAATGATCTGACACAGGAGGTTTCCTTAGTGATTACAGACTTTGCCTACCCGAGTGAGATAGAAGAAGCTAAACAGCTATGGAAGATGCAAATAGTGGACTTAAAAACTAAAATAGGAGCCCTTTAAATGAAGATAAATTACAATGGAACCCTCTTAGAGGCGGACAGCACTTGGCTGACGATATCGAATCGCACTTTTAAGTTTGGAGATGGGATTTTTGATCTTTGTAAATACAGTTACGAAAAAATACTTTTTTGGGAGGAACACTATCTGCGCCTAATGGCAGGGATGCGCGTGCTGCGAATGAATATCCCGATGAGCTTCTCAATGGAATTTCTGGAAGAAGAGGTTTTGACCCTCCTAAAAGCTAATGGATTAGAAAAATCGGCAGCAAAGGTGCGCATCAGTATTTTTAGGAAAGAAGGAGGTACCTATACTCCTGACACTAACGAGATAGACTACCTAATTGAAAGCGAAGCTCTTAGAAATCCTTTTTACGTATTAGACACTTCGGCCTACGAGGTAGAGCTCTTTAAAGACTTCTACGTTCAGCCTGATCTTTTGGCTACTATACTGCACATGAACCGCGCCGTGAATGTGTTGGGAAGCATTTTTGGTCAAGAAAATGAGTATCAGAATTGCATTCTGTTGAACAGTCAGAAAAACATTGCAGGTGCACTAGACGCTAACCTTTTTGTAGTACAAGACAAGACCTTGAAAACGCCACCGCTAACGGATGGTGCTGTGAATGGCATCACGCGAAAGGTACTGCTAAAAGCTTTGAAAAAGGTGTCTGACTATGAGGTGGTGGAAACTTCTATCTCGCCTTTTGAACTTCAGAAGGCTGATGAGTTGTTTCTAACTAACAGTTTGATAGGCATTCAGCCTATAAGCAAATACAGAAAAAAAACATACGGAGCCGATACTGCTCAAAGCCTTATCGGGAAGCTGAACACTATAGCCCGTTTTGGGATGTAGCAGAAATTTAGGGTTATGAATGTATCTATTTCATCGGTAAAGGGGCAAAAACTGCTGGTGGCTATCAGTGGGGGAGTTGATAGTGTAGTACTTGCCCACTATCTTCACTCACAAAAGTGCCATATAGTATTAGCCCACTGCAACTTCCAACTGAGGGGTGAAGAAAGCGATGGAGATGAGGCTTTTGTTCGTTCCTTTGCTCTGGCGTTGGGAGTGCCTTTGGAGGTAGTGCGATTTGACACCCGAGAGTATGCTGCTACCCACCGCCTGAATACGCAGCTGGCTGCACGTGAGTTGCGCTACCAATGGTTTGAGGAGCTATTGCACTTTCACGGTTGTCATCGTTTGGTTACAGCCCATCAGGCAAATGACTGTATAGAAACATTTTTTATCAATCTTTCGCGGGGCTGTGGGCTGAGTGGTCTTTTAGGGATTCCTGCAGCGACCCCTACCGTGGTACGCCCTTTGCTACAAGTATCGCGTGAGGACATTGTGGCTTACGCTAAAGCCCACGGACTACAATGGCGCGAGGACAGTAGCAATGCGAGCGACCATTATGTACGGAACCGCATACGCCACCACATCTATCCGCCCCTTGAGAAGATACACCCACAATTCTTGGAGAACTTCCAAAGAACGCAGTCTTACCTGCAACAAGCTAACAGATTTATTCAGTTTTACCTTGAGAAGATAAAAGAGGAAGTTTTTGTGGGAGATTTTCCTATCTACATTGCATCTGAAAAGCTTCTTTCGTATCCAGAGACAGACTTTTTGCTGCATCATCTGTTCTATCCTTATGGGTTTGGGAATATTGAAGACCTTCGTCAGTTATTTTTCAAAGCATCTTCAGGGAAAAAGTTGCTATCGGACACGCACCAACTACTAAAAGACACAAGAGGTGTATGGCTTGCGGAGGTGAATAGCCCATTTTTTCCTCCTGAGATTGTTTATGAAGAGTTGTTGGCTCCTTTTGAGATAGAAAAGGTGGGTACTGTAGCTTATATAGATGCAGACAAGCTGAGGGCTCCGTTGCATTTGCGGCGGAAACGCGAAGGAGATTCTTTTTTTCCGATAGGTTTAGGCAAGCGCAAAAAGCTGAGCAAGTTTTTCATAGATGAGAAGTACACTCAGGCAGCACGGGAGGAACAATGGTTGCTGTGCTGTGGAGAGGAGATAGTATGGGTAATAGGGAAGCGTTTGGACGAGCGTTTTAAGGTTACCGATAAAACCCAAAGAGTACTTATAGCAAGGCTCCAAACAACTGCCTCATAGGATTGAATAAATCTTCTGACCACTTCCTAATGATATTTTTAGGTTGCTTTGTAGGAGAGCTTCAGTAAAGCACAAATGCTTTTAGTTTTTCGGCATAGAGAAGCTACGAATTGCGATTCGAGAAGTATCTTGCCTACCTCAAAATAGCACCAATAGGGTGGTGCTATCATTTAAAAGTAATAAATTTTAAAAAACATAAAACAACAATGAGTAAACTAGCACGACTATTTACAACATTTTTCGAAGTAGAGAAAGAGGAGATTTCTCCTTTGAAAAAAACGGTAGAATTACCATTATTAACAACATTTTCCAGAGTAGTGGAAGAAGAACTTCCCCCCTTTATAGAGAGGGTGGTAATGAGGCCTTTTGCTTTAACAGCTTTGACCTTAGAGCTTCTATACTTTTTAGAAGTGCCTAAGGAAACGGAAGAAGCAATAACACTAATTTTTCTTATAGGCTTTTTCCTATTCCTAGAGCTTTTAGCATTATTCTTTGGCTGGACCCCGAGCAATAAGGATTAAAACGAGTAAAAAAAATCATTTGTTTTTTTGCTTATTAAAGAAAAAGGGGTATTTTTGCCAAAATTTTCAAAAACATCAGTTTATGTATTGGACGTTAGAATTAGCCTCTTACCTAAGTGATGCTCCTTGGCCTGCTACCAAAGAAGAGCTTATTGATTACGCCATTCGCACAGGCGCGCCTATGGAGGTAGTAGAGAATCTTCAAGAAATTGAAGACGAGGGAGATATGTATGAATCTATCGATGAGATTTGGCCAGACTACCCTTCGGAGGAAGACTATCTCTGGAATGAAGATGAATACTAAAAACTTAAAAAAGTCTCTTAGCAGAGACTTTTTTTAATTGAACAACTGTCAATTTGGCAGACACTGCCAGTTTGGTACATTTATTGCCAAAAAAGCAGGGAAATAGAACAATAATCAGACATCATTATAATGAGCATTATTAATTCATTAATTAAGATTTTCGTAGGCGACAAAGCTAAGAGCGATTTAAAATCTATCCAGCCGATAGTAGCCAAGATAAAAGCATACGCACAAGAGTTAGAAGCCATCTCTAACGATGAGTTGCGCGCAAAGACTCTTTCTTTCAAACAGAAGATAAAAGAGGCACGTGCAGATCTTGACTTACGCATTGCAACGCTTCAAGAACAAGCTAACGCTACCGAGGACATCGACAAGAAAGAAGACCTGTATACTGAAATTGACAAGCTGAGCATTGAGGCTCATCAGGTTTCGGAGAAAGTACTCAACGAGATACTTCCTGAGGCTTTTGCTACGATGAAAGAGACGACTCGGCGTTTTGCT
Source organism: uncultured Capnocytophaga sp. (assembly GCA_963519425.1). GTDB lineage: Bacteria > Bacteroidota > Bacteroidia > Flavobacteriales > Flavobacteriaceae > Capnocytophaga. The sequence continues at coordinate 10,064 of CAUQNY010000003.1, read as the reverse complement.
AATAACGAGACTATAGCTGTAACAGCTACTGAGTACGACCGTGAACTATCGGGAAGCCACGACTATGTGGTGATTGATGGTGATCAGGCTATCTGGAAAAACCATTGGGACGCTGCCGGAAAGGACGTTACGTGGGATATGGTACACTACGATGTACAGCTGATAGGAGGTATTGCGCTGCATCAGGGCAAGATAGCTGAGATGCAAACAGGGGAAGGTAAGACTCTTGTAGCGACTCTTCCTGTGTACCTAAATGCACTAACAGGCGATGGGGTACACTTGGTAACAGTGAACGACTATTTGGCACGACGAGACAGCGCTTGGATGGGGCCTCTTTTTGAGTTTCACGGTTTACGAGTGGATTGTATAGACAACCATCAACCTAACTCAGAATCTCGCCGCCGCGCCTATAATGCAGACATCACCTACGGTACGAATAATGAATTTGGTTTTGACTACCTACGCGACAATATGGCGCACACCTCGGCTGACCTTGTACAGCGAGTGCACAATTACGCTATAGTGGATGAGGTAGATTCGGTACTTATTGACGATGCTCGTACTCCGCTGATTATTTCAGGACCTACCCCACAAGGGGAATTGCACGAGTTCAATGAGCTGAAACCTTTGGTATCTGACCTTGTGAACAAACAGCGCACTTATCTGACAAAGGTGTTGGCCGATGCCCGCAAGCTGATAAGTGAAGGCAATACTAAAGAAGGAGGGCTATTGCTCTTGCGGGTACACCGTGGTTTGCCTAAAAACAAAGCCTTGATAAAGTTCCTAAGTGAAGAGGGTGTAAAACAGCTCTTGCAAAAGACTGAAAACTACTATATGCAGGACAACAACCGCGAGATGCACAAGGTAGACGAAGAGTTGTTCTTTGTTATTGACGAAAAGAACAACCAAATAGAGCTAACTGACCGTGGTTTTGACGAAATAGCTTATGACGGGGACAAGAACTTCTTCATCTTGCCAGATATTGGAATGGAAATTTCTAATATTGAAGAGCAAGGTTTGCCAATAGAAGAAGAAGCTGCCCTTAAAGATAAACTTTTCAAAGATTTTGGTGTAAAAAGCGAACGTATTCACACCCTAAACCAGCTGCTCAAGGCCTACACTCTTTTTGAAAAAGATGTAGAGTATGTGGTGATAGACAATAAGGTTCTGATTGTAGACGAACAAACAGGCCGTATTATGGACGGCAGACGCTATTCTGACGGTCTGCACCAAGCTATTGAGGCAAAAGAGAATGTTAAGATAGAAGCGGCTACGCAAACTTATGCGACCATCACTTTGCAGAACTACTTCCGTATGTACCGCAAACTATCGGGGATGACGGGTACTGCCATCACTGAAGCAGGTGAGTTCTGGGAAATCTACAAATTGGATGTGATGGAAATCCCAACCAACCGCCCTATTGCTCGCAAAGACCAAAACGACCTTATCTATAAGACTAAACGCGAGAAATACAATGCCGTAATTGATGAGGTGGTACACCTTTCGGGGCAAGGACGCCCTGTTCTGATTGGTACGACTTCGGTAGAGGTGTCGGAATTGTTAAGCCGTATGCTTACGATGCGACACATCAAACACAATGTACTGAACGCTAAATTGCACAAGAAAGAAGCAGAGATTGTAGCAGAAGCGGGACAATCGGGAGTTGTAACGATTGCAACGAATATGGCTGGACGCGGTACCGACATCAAACTGAGCCCTGAAGTGAAAGCAGCAGGCGGTTTGGCTATCATAGGTACTGAACGCCACGATTCACGCCGTGTAGACCGCCAGTTGCGCGGACGTTCGGGACGCCAAGGAGACCCAGGAAGTTCTCTTTTCTTTGTTTCCTTGGAAGACAACCTAATGAGGCTTTTCGGTTCAGAGCGCATTGCTCGACTAATGGATAGCTTAGGCCATAAAGAAGGGGATGTTATCCAACACTCTATGATGACCAAGCGTATAGAAGCCGCACAGAAGAAAGTAGAGGAAAACAACTTTGGTATCCGCAAGCGTCTTCTTGAATATGACGATGTGATGAACGCACAACGCGAAGTAATCTATAAACGCAGACGCCACGCGCTAGAAGGGGAACGCCTAAAAGTGGATTTAGCCAATATGATATTCGACACTTGCGAGGTAATCGTAGAAAACAACAAAGGTTCTAACAGCTATAAGAACTTTGAGTTTGAGTTGATTAAATACTTTGCTTTAAAGACGAAAATCAGCATAGAAGAGTTTAGCAAGACTTCTAACAACGATTTAACTTTCAAACTATACCGCGAGGTATTGGAACACTACCAACAAAAAACAGAGAACAGTGCTGCACAGGCTTTCCCTATCATCAAACAGATTTATGAGAATCCTGAAAACGCTTATGAGCGCATCATTGTTCCATTTACCGATGGCCAGAAGTTTTTGCAAGTAGTTACTAACCTAAAAGAGGCTTACGAAAGCCAAGGGAAGAAGCTAATTAGTGATTTTGAGAAGAATATTACCTTAGCTATCATTGATGAGGAATGGAAGACCCACTTGCGCCAAATGGACGAGCTAAAACAGTCGGTACAATTGGCTGTACACGAGCAGAAAGACCCACTTCTCATCTTCAAGTTTGAAGCATTCCAGCTTTTCAAAGCGATGATAGAAAAGGTGAACAAAGAGATTGTTTCAGCTCTCTTCAAAGCTGAGCTGCCCAACGCTCCTGTACAAGAAGCACAGGCACCAGAACGTAGTCGCACGAACTACCAAACTAATAAGGAAGAGGTGCTTAACAGCGAAGAGATGGCTGAACGCGCCCGCGAAGTAGGTCAGCAAGCTTCTCAACGCCGTTCTGTAGTAGAAACAATCGTACGCGAACAACCTAAAATAAATAGGAACGATAAGGTAGTTATCCAAAATATTCGCTCTGGTGAGCGCAAAGAGCTCAAATTCAAACAAGCCCTTCCCTTGCTAAATAATGGCGACTGGGTAGTGGTACCACAATAAGATATGGATTTGACAATTTGACAATTGGATAATTAAACAATCACAATAAGATTTTGACAAAGGTTATAGCACAATGTGTTGTAACCTTTGATTTTTCTATTTTATTAAAAGTTGATAGACAGACTGATAGGTTTCTTTCAAAAATATTTTCCTCTTATAATAGCAACTAATTGCAATTAAAGTTGTACTTTTGCCCCTTAAAACATTAGGTACATCGCTAATTGGCAAATTAGCTTCTCGCCTAATTGATACATTACATTAATGAATTTATTTGAACAATTAGGTCTTGATACACCTATCCTCAAAGCCATAGCCGATATGGGCTTTGAAACTCCTTCTGAAATCCAGCAAAAAGCAATACCTATCCTTTTAGCTGATGATACCGATATGGTAGCCTTAGCCCAAACGGGTACTGGAAAAACAGCGGCTTTTGGTTTTCCCCTTTTACAACTTATTGACACGGATAGCCGTCTAACCCAAGGGCTAATCCTCTCGCCTACTCGCGAACTGTGCTTGCAAATAGCTTCAGAATTGAGAAACTATGCAAAATACCTCCCGAAGGTGAATGTAGTAGCCGTATACGGTGGGGCAAGCATTGAAGAACAAGCTCGAAGCCTCAAAAAAGGGGCTCAAATAATTGTGGCTACTCCTGGGCGTATGCAAGATATGATACGTCGCGAGTTTGTAGACATTAGCCACATAAGCTATTGCGTGCTAGATGAAGCTGACGAAATGCTCAATATGGGCTTCTACGAGGATATCACCGCTATCTTATCGCATACTCCACAAGAGAAAAGCACTTGGCTCTTCTCGGCTACAATGCCCAACGAAGTAGCTAAGATAGCCCGACGCTTTATGCGTAAGCCCATAGAAATAACTGTAGGCTCGCGCAACCAAGCTACCAATACTGTACAACACGAGTACTATGTGGTAAGTGGACGCCACAGATATGAGGCATTAAAACGCCTTGCCGATGCCAATCCTGACATTTTTTCGGTGGTGTTCTGCCGCACCAAACGCGACACCCAAACAGTGGCTGAGAAACTGATTGAAGATGGCTATAATGCCGCTGCCCTACACGGCGACTTGAGCCAAAACCAACGAGACTTGGTTATGAAATCATTTCGCGCCCGCCAGATACAAATGCTAGTAGCTACCGATGTGGCGGCAAGAGGAATAGATGTAGACGACATTACCCACGTGATACACTACCAATTGCCCGACGAGATAGAAACCTACAACCACCGCAGTGGCCGTACCGGACGTGCAGGTAAATCAGGAATCTCAATGGTGATTCTGCCTAAGAGCGAAGTAAAGAAGATTAAAGCTATTGAAAAAGTAATTGGACAACCCTTTGAACAAAAACAGCTTCCTTCGGGAATGGAAATCTGTGAGATTCAGTTGTACCACTTGGCTAACAGCTTTAAAAATGTAACGGTAAACCCAGCTATTGAGGACTACCTCCCTGCTATCTACAAAGAACTGGAAGGCATAGACCGCGAAGAACTGATTAAGAAGATATTTGCCGTAGAGTTTACCCGTTTCTTTAATTATTACAAGAATGCAGGAAGTCTTTCAGTAGAAGAGGACAAAGGAAGTTCCCGCAGTGGAGATACTGATGAAGTACGCTATTTTATCAATATAGGGGCACGCGATGGTTACGACTGGAAAACCCTAAAAGACTTCCTAAAAGCTACCTTGAACTTAGGAAAAGAAGATGTCTACAAAGTAGATGTGAAGAACAGTTTCTCTTTCTTCAACACTGATGCTGATCTTACTGATCTTGTGATGAGTACTTTTTCTGACTTCAAAATGGATGGCCGCTTCATCAATGTAGAACTCTCTAGCAAAGAAGCTGGAAGAGACCGAGGTGGAAAGAAATCATATTCAGACAATGGCAAACAGTATGATGGAAGGAAGTTCCGCAACGACAAACCACGCAAAGAAAATAAACCGCGTGGCCGCAAGGAAAAAGTTGCTGAGGCTTTTGGTAATGCTTTTAAAAATAAGAAAAGAAAATAACAAAAACACAAAAAGAATCCCCGAAACAGATTGCTATTTCGGGGATTCTTTTTAATCAATATCTGCTTCGCGGTAGGCACTATCATCGCCTTTAAGAATTTGCTGATAGCTCTTGTAGCGCGACCAAGCTATTTCGTCAGAATCAAGAGCCGCTTTTACAGCACAATAAGGTTCGTAGGTATGGAGGCAGTTGTTAAACTTGCACTGGTCTTTCAGAGCAAAAAACTCAGGAAAGTAGTCAGTAAGTTCTTCTTTCTCAATATCTACCATTCCAAATCCTTTGATGCCAGGGGTGTCAATAATGCGCGCTCCAAAAGGTAAGTCAAACATCTCAGCAAAGGTAGTTGTATGTTGCCCTTGCAGGTGTTGTTGCGATATTTCAGCAGTTTTAAGCTGCAATTCAGGAGCTATGGCATTGATAATAGTAGACTTTCCTGCACCTGAATGTCCTGAAACCATACACGTTTTCCCCGCCATTAAAGCCTTCACCTTATCAATATTCTTCCTTGTAGTAGCAGAGATGCGTATACACTCATAGCCTATCTTCCGATAGAGATTCGCAAGGTATTTCACTTCTAGTAACTCTTCAGAGGTGTAGCTATCTATTTTGTTAAATAGTAAAACCGTTTTGATACCATAAGCTTGAGCTGTCACCAAAAAACGGTCAATGAAAGTAGTAGAGGTAGGAGGATTATTTAAGGTTATGACCAAGAAAGCCAACTGTATATTCGAAGCTATAATATGGGTTTGCTTAGAGAGATTCACCGACTTGCGGATAATGTAGTTCTCTCGCTCGTGAATATGGGTAATGACCTCTTCTTCAAAAGTTACACGGTCGCCTACTGCAATAGGATTCGTGTTTTTAATACCTTTCAGCCTAAACTTACCTTTTATGCGGCACTCATAGTTTCTGCCTGTAGCAATATCTTTAACTGTGTACCAGCTTCCTGTCGATTTGTAAACCAATCCTTCCATCTCTCTTAATCAGTTGTTTTTTCAGCTTCCGGCTTTTTTTCAGGAAGTACATTAGCATATACCCATTGGCTGAGTTGTTTTACAGGAGTATAGAGTACCGACTCTAAAGCCAAAGGCGTAGATAGCCACTTGTCTGCTTGTAATGTTCTCTCTACAAACAAAAGAAGTGCTCCCACAATCACAGCTGACTTTACAACACCAAACAAGCCTCCTGCCAATCGGTTTAGAAAGCCAAGCTCTGCTGCATTGAACATTCGGTTTAATATCTTAGCCAAAAACATAACAACTAACATCAGTACGATAAGCGTCAAGGCAAAGGCTACCATTTCGATAGTAGCTGGCTGTGCTTGTATTACCTTACCGAGAAGGTTAGCAGTAAAGAATGAGAAATGTATGGCTCCATAAATGCCCACTACTACAGCCAGCAAAGATGCCATCTCAATAATGAGGCCGCGCATAAAACCACGCACTAAGCCAAAGCCTAAAATAATCAGGAGAATAATATCTATTTTGTTCATTTTCAGTAATACATTGTTATGTTCAGTTTATCAAGCTGTAGAAATAACCACACTCGTTAATAACTTCTTTGTAATATTTAGTATGGGGGTATTTGCGCAATTCCTTAAATCCTTGCCAATCTTTAAAGGCCTTACCTCCCCACAAAGCTCCGTCCCATTTGTTCTGATAGAAATAGGTCTGATTGTAGAACTCATTTCGCTCTACCTTGGCCAACATATAAGCTATCTTAGCCCTTTGCTCGTCATTAGTAGCGTGCTTTTGTGCCAAAAGGTAATACTTTTTAGCCATATCCATATTTAGTAGGAAGTCTTTATTCTCATCTTGAACGCCCAAACTGCCAAACTCACCTATAACATTGTTGTAATAAAAAGCACGGATACTGCCAAAATAAGAACTATTGTAGAAAGCGTTAGCTACTAGCAAAGAATTGTTGTACACATCCTCTCCTTTAGCTATTTTATCTTCCATTTCCTTCATCTTTTCTAAGAAAGTAAGTTTAGTATATGGAGTGCGCTGCTTTTTAGAATGTTGGCAGTCGTTGCAATCCATAATAAAACCATTAAAAGGATTCGCAGGAAGCTTAGTATCGCTAGGACGCTCCTTTATCGTAGTTTTCTGACCATTCTGATAGGTCTCTTGCTCTCTGAAAGGAATTCTTTTCATTTCACTGATAGCCTTGTCCAAATCATCGGAATAATAAGCATAAATAGCCCTGCTTTCGTAGATATCCCCTAAAGTGTACAAATACTGTTCTGCCCAATACTTCTCCCATTCAGTCTTGTTTTTTTTCAATAGAAACTGTTCCATAGCATCTGCTTGTTGCTGATGGCGGAAATAGCTATTGCTGGGGGCTAAAAGTTCATTCATTAAGCTGTCCCCTTTGTCGCGATACAATACAGAGAGGTAAGCCTTAGTAAAACTCATCACATAAGGGCTTCGCAAATTTCTACTATTGCTGTAAAAATCATTGTCTAACTCCTTTTTAAGCCACTGAAACTCTTTCAACAACCGTTTTTCATCATTAGCAGTGATTTGGTTAAGCGCTGTCACCTCATTGAAAAGACTAATTAAGCGCACTTGAATTTTCTCTGTCGGAGCAGTTGCCAAGTTTTCAGCCTCTTGGAGAAGTTTTTTAGCTTCTTGGTAATGGTTGTGGTAAGTCTCCAAATAGCCCGCTGCTAAAGTCCACAGATAGCGATTAGCAGTGTAGTTATTGCGTTTAGCAGCTTTCAAAAGCCAATCCGTTTGAAAATCAACAGTAACCACCTTTTGGCGTAACTGACGATAATCCTTGATAGTCTTTAACTCATAACTGTTCGCCTTAGTTTCTATGCGATTGATGTAGCGTCCCAAAAGAAAATCCAAATGAGGCGACTGTGGATTTATAGCCAATATTTTCTGAATACTTACTGCTTCGCTCACATAGAAGCCCTGCATAGCCCACAAGGCACACTGCTCCTCTGGCGATAAAGAGCTAGCAATCTTCTCTACTTCGTTATCCAACAATGGGTGATAATCGTAGGCAATAGACTGTTTAGTGCCATAAGGCATTGCAAAAAGAGTAGCCAAAGCAGCATTAGATTTAGCATAATCTTTCTGAGCGTAATAAGCACCTGCCAGATAGTGCAAACCGCGGTAATAGATACTATTCTTAGGCTGAGCAGAGTGTGTCTCATTGAAGAAGTTAATAACAGCACTGCGATTAGTTGAGTAAAATTTTAACCGCAGAACTTGCAGCCACATACGGTTGGCAAAAAAAGAGTCCCCAACAGAAACAGCATTTTGGTACATTTTCTCCGCTTTCTGAATGTCGGCATTTTGGGTGCGTTCCTTCTGACTGCTTTCCTCGTAGTTCCAAGGGTCAAAAGAAGTATTAGTGATTTGCTCATTGCCTCTTGCAACACCCAATAAAGCAAAGAAATTAGTCAGCTTAGGGCTGATAGTTTTAGGAGTATGCTGAGAAAACTTTACTGTATTCTTGTTTTTAACAGCATTATACTTAGTGATGTCTGGCAAAGCATTTTCGTCGTACAGAAAATAGCTGATAGCCGCCTCCGAAAGAGACTTGTCTAAATATTCTTTCCAGTCAGCTTCGTCGTAAGAGCGAAAATTGCGAGCTTCAGAACCGATATGTTCATTTTGGTAGAAGAGATATCCTTGGTCAAAGAACAAAGGCTGATAAGCACTGTTATTCACTGCAATTTCAGGAGAGAAGATAGAACGGAAATAGTCTCTAAAATCATCATCTCCTGGACAGGCATAAAGATAGATGCCCAGCCCCAGTGCTATAACAATAGCTGAAGTTGTTAGTAATCTTTTCATAACGTTTAATGATTAATGTCGAATTATATCGGCAAAGATACAAATAATTCGTCAATTAACAAATTACAAAAAAAGTACACAACTCCCAAACTCTCTAAGTCTCATCAAAAGCCTGAGCCAAGAGAGATATTCTTCGTTTGAGTTCATTTACTTATTAGTTAATCATTCAAGTCAAACAAAATAATTTCTTTAGGAGGAGCTGCCAAATTCTTAAGCAAATCAGCCTGCATTTCTTCTCTTTGAGCTTCACTTACTTCTTCTATTTTTATGAGGTCTCCCACTTCCCACAATCTCCCCTGATAGTAAGTTTGTTCTTTTACCTCGTAAACATTAGGCTCTGCTGTGGGCAATAGGCCAGCAAGTTCTTGTACTTTGCTTGTAGTAAGACCATTCACCAAATGCAACACCTGACCTTTAGAGGAGTGTACTCCCCAACTAAACATTGGCAAAGCTACATTAAGTGGCAGAGGATATTTTTTAAGAGATTTAAGATAACGATGAGCAGTATCCCTATCATAAATAGAATTACTGCCTGTAGCGGTAATCTTGCCCATATTGTAATACATTAGTACACCGTAATCAACGGGAGGAACACCAGTATCTTTAAAATACTTAATTTGATGTAGCCTAATAGTAGCCGAAAGCAGTTGCTCAGGGAGTGCTTCCTTAAAATATTTGAGAAAATCGAAATAAGCATATCTAGTGCTAAGTGTCCAATCACAATCTATTTGCACTTCAGCAGTCTGAAGATGGTAGTGAGCGTTTATTTGCTTAATATATGCACTCAGGTGCTGAGCCAAAGTTTTAAGATATTGCTCATTGGGCACTTCAACAAAGACTTCATTCTTCAAATAGATAACGGGCACAAGTGTTTTACCTGCAAGTCCCATTGTATCTATCTGAATAGGAGCAATAGGAACAGGAGCATTCTTAAGAAGGCCTACATCACAATAACGAACATAAATCTTACTGATTTGGTGCTGCTGAAGAAATGCTTCTTGTGCTTCCGACAGTCGCAAATGTGTTTTCCAGAAATAAATAGCTTGTTGCGAAGTAGAAAATTGTTGCTCGCAAGCCACCAAAAAGAATGTGAGCAAAAAAGCGCAAAAAGACAATAGTTTCATCTTAAAATAAAATCGAAAGTTAATTCTTTAAACAAAAAAGAGCAACTCATTTCTGAATTGCTCTTTTATAAGAAGGCGGCGACATACTCTCCCACTTGCGTAGTACCATCTGCGCTTAAA
>CAUQNY010000002.1:0-73769 GCA_963519425.1 uncultured Capnocytophaga sp. | reverse complement strand
TATATGTTCCTGCTGGGGTATTAGGGGCTACCGTTACGGTACCATTGTTATTGCCAGTGGCTCCTGGTGGTACTGTATTCCAAGTAAGGGTTACTGAAGTGGTATCAGTAACGGGTTGTCCATTAAGAACTACTCCTGTTAGAACACTTGGTGTAGTAGTGCCGCCTGCATTGCCATTAGGCAAGGTCATTGGCGTAGGGGTTACCGTTAAGGAACCGGTGCCTATCACCAAACGGGTGCTAGCTGTCTGACAGTTGCTAGGGTTCACTTTCTCGCAAACTCTATAGCTAATAGTCGTATCTGTAGCTGGGGTGTTGGGTGCTATCACCAAACGGCCTTGGGTATCGGTGGTTACTCCTGCTGGCAGACCGCTAAAGCTTATCGTTACTGAATTGACACTTGGATTAGGGGTGCCATTCAACGTTACTCCGGTCAAGATGCTTTGGGTAGTTGTGCCGCCCAATGCACCGTTAGGAACTGTAAGCGGTGTTACTGGCGTTACTGTTAAACTACCTGTACCTATTGTTAAAGTACTAGTAACTGTATTACAGTTGCTAGTGCTGTTCAAGCGTTCGCATACTGTGTAGCTTACCGTATACGTTCCTGCTGGGGTATTAGGGGCTACCGTTACAGTACCATTGTTATTGCCAGTGGCTCCTGGTGGCACGGTGTTCCAAGTAAGGGTTACTGAAGTGGTATCAGTAACAGGTTGTCCATTGAGTATTACTCCTGTTAGAACACTTGGTGTAGTAGTGCCGCCTGCATTGCCATTAGGCAAGGTCATTGGCGTAGGGGTTACCGTTAAGGAACCGGTGCCTATCACCAAACGGGTGCTAGCTGTCTGACAGTTGCTAGGGTTCACTTTCTCGCAAACTCTATAGCTAATAGTCGTATCTGTAGCTGGGGTGTTGGGTGCTATCACCAAACGGCCTTGGGTATCGGTGGTTACTCCTGCTGGCAGACCGCTAAAGCTTATCGTTACTGAATTGACACTTGGGCTTTGTGTGCCTGCTAAAGTGATGTCTGGAATCACACTGCTGGTAGTGCCGCCCAATGCACCGTTAGGAACTGTTAGCACTGTTGGCGTAACTGTAAGCTCACGTATTGACAAACTTATCACTCGTGTAGCAGTTGTTACATTGCCAAAAGCATCGGTAGTGCTAAAGGTTACTGTTACCGCTCCGCCTGCATTGCAAAGGTTAGACGGATAGCTGTAGTTATGCGTTACTGTTGCCGTGCCGCAAGTGCTTGTAGCCGTAGCTGAGGCTAGCCAAGATTGAATAGTAGCTGAGGCTGTAGAAGCACTGCACACTACATTTAAATTAGATGGCAAGGTAAGTGTTGGCGTAGCTACATCACCCTTAGTAAGGGTAGTGGTTACTGAGGTAGTACAAGCTCCTAATGATTGGGTGATGATGATATCGTCTACTGCTAGGTCGTGGCCTCCACTTAATACATTATGCATTCTTACTACTGCATACATAGTAGTTCTATTTGCTACCTGTGCTGCCGTAAGTGTAATAGTTTGTGTCTCCCATTTATTATTAGTAGAAGGGATGTCTAAAATTGATGTTTGCGCAATAACATTACTAGCATTAGCTTTGTAAGCAGCTTCACTTTCATAAAGAGCTATGTTTACCCTTGGTGTATTAGGAGGTAAAATAGTAGCATTATGTATCAAATTATAGAATGAGGTCGTAAATGTAAGAGGTAAATTAGGTAAAACATTTACTTGTCGTGCATACACTTCTTGTGTAGGAACAGATGAGATACCATTAATATAAAGCATCCTACCATTTGTTTTCCCGGTATGGTCTGAAGGATTATCCCAATCATAACTAGGAATAGCAATATGATGTGCTATAGAATATTCTTCTTCTTTTAAGAAAGTGTTAGCCGGATGCGCTTGACTCTGACCATTGGCATTGTAAGCAGTATATGCTGCATTAGTGTTTTGATTAAAATACAAGTTCTTACCTACATACGGACTCTTCACTGCATTGGTTCCTGCTCCAAAATCTTCATTCAATAGCGTTACTGTATTGCTTACCGCTTGGTAATTAACCGTAACTGTATAGGTTTGTTCTAAGTTCAAGCCTGTGAAAGTAGCGGTAGTGCTCGTATAAGTAGTGCTACCTAAAGTATAGGTGTATGTAAAGCCGGTAGTGGCTGTTGGAGTTACTGTAAAGCCTCCTTTTCCTGTAGCACAATCGTAAGTCTTGCTCACCGTAAAGGCAGGAATATCTTGACCATTGGCAGCTACTACTTGGGTAGTACTTACTACCTGACCGCAGGCAACAGGTTCTTGGTAGACAATAATATCGTCTATAGCAAAGTCGTTACCGCTATTACCAGTTTCTAAATCTCTAAACTCTATGCGAATAGAAGTTGCACTACCAGGGTTCAAAGTTCCTTCATATTTACGCCAATCTAAATCGTGTGTAGCACGAGGCAAACGTCCTGTTGTTTTAGTATCCAACACCGCTGAAGTTGCTTTATCTATAATTCTAATCTCTATATTAGCATCTATAGAAATAGGGTGAGGCTGACAAGTTGTATTTAATAAGTTCATTAAATACATCTCATATTTCAAAGGACGATTGGGTTGCACATTGTCTACATCTTTGTAGTAAAAGCGTTGTCCAGCCAAAGCTCCTCCTACATTCATTGCATAAAAACGCCCTGTAGCATCTGTACCATTGGAAGTATGATCTTTCGGTATTGTCCAGCACCAACCTGAACAAGTCAACACTTTATTTTGAGGAGCTACTGTATACTTACCTTCGTGCAAGCAATCGTTAGCAAGTACCCCAGTACTTGCGGGCTGATGCGCCCAAGTAGCAGGTACTATTCCTGACAATGCCATAGGGCCTCCCTTACCAAAATCTTCTTTCATCAAAATGTAAGGAGAAGGCGTACTTCTGTGTTCATACTGTACACTCACTTGGTGTGTACCACTTGACACATTCGTAAATACATAGGTAGTGCTAGGGGTGCTACCGTCTAAACTGTACAAGTATTTTAGCTCTGGGTTAGGGTTTTCTACCCCTACATTCAAGATTGCCTTGCCGTCGCAAGCGTAGAATACTTCTGTCTTGATAGTAGGTTGTGCCAAAGCTGCTGGTACCGTTACGCTCATATCGTAAGCACAGCTCTTGCTAATGCCGTCGCGCACTGAAACAGTATGCGTACCTGCTGGTAGCCAACCTGCATTGGTAGTTGTCCAAGAAACACCATCAAACTGATACTCGTAGGTTCCTGAACCGCCTTCTACATTGGCAATAGTTACCTCAGCTTTACCTGCCTCAGCTGCTGTGCCGCAGCCTATCAGTTTGGTAACTCCTGCAAAGGCTTTTTGCACTTGGTTTGCTACTGTAGCGGTAAGGGTTGCTGTACAAATAATAGGTTCTTGAGTAATGATTATATCATCTATTGCCATATCATTACCCACAGGGTTAGAGGTAAGAGTACGAATTTCAAGAATGACCCTATTATTATTACCCGTATTCAATGAGCCCTCAAACTTTCTCCAGTCATTAGCTCCTGTATTTTCTGTAACCTCCCCTGAAATTTTAGAAGCTATTGCTGTTCCTGAAGTAGTCAAAAGAGACATTTTTATATTAGGGCGGCCTACATTACGGTGATTAGACGCTTTTTCAAAGTTAAAGATATAGAACTCAAATTTTAGATTTCTATTAGGAATCACCTGTATTTCGCGCTTATAAATGACTTCTCCTTTACCAATGTTAAAAGCCAAGAAGCGTCCGTTTGTTTTACCAGATTTGTCTACCGGATTTTGCCATAAAGTATTTTGCAAAAGTACTGCTGGAGTTACTGCATACCCTCCTTCTATTACTTGAAGATCTGCATTGGATATATAACGGTAACCTTCATTAGGTGTATTAGCTTTAGTAACATCGTAGATAGGCACATAAGGGCTTGAGGTAATATTGCCTGCTCCAAAATCTTCTTTGAAAATGACCGTAGAAGTATCAGTAGTTCCACAATAGTTTACCGTAAAGGTATAGGTACCTGTAGCCAAACCGTTAAATACATTCGAGCTGGTAGCTGTACCTCCTTGAATCGTATAGGTGTAGGTATAGCCAGTAGTAGGCGACGCTACCCAAGTGATCGTGCTATTGGTGTTGCTACAGTTGCTTATATTCGCACTGAAAGAAGGAACTCCTACAGGGTTTGTGGTTACATTGGTAGTGGCAGAAACTACTTGACCACAAGCTTTTGGTACTTGGTAAACAGTGATGTCGTCTAAGGCAAAGTCGTTACCCCAACCGTGAGGAGCACCTCCTTTAGAACGGAACTCAATGGTAAATTCTGTATGATTACCTGAATTAAGGTTACCCTCATACTTACGCCAATTAGCCATTCCTGCTCCACAAGTAGAGTTAGGCATCTCTCCTGTTTCTGCTGAAGCTATCGTGGTTCCATTGGCTACTAAACGTATTTCTACATTAGGCTTGATAGCATCTTTACCAGCTCCACTTATTTTTTTATCTTCACGGAACAAGTTCATTGCATAGAACTGATAATAAATAGTTGCATTAGGTGATACATTTTTCACCTCTTTCTTATAGAAAAGGTCGCCGTCAGGAGTTACCGTTTTAGCATTCGTAGAGAAGAAACGTCCTTGAGGATCTGTTCCTCCTGAAGTATGGTCAGGGATAGATACCCATATATTATTTGCACAAGTGGATTGGAAGTGTCCTGAGCTGTAGCCTTTGATATTATCATAATTATTGATTTCATAGTTACCTTCATACACCATATTTCCACAATTTAGAGAAGTCATTCCCGCAGGCAAACAATATCTTCCTCCTTTTCCAAAAGTCTCTTTTAATAACATCACCGGTGAAGGCGCACTTGCGTACTCATACTGTACGCTCACTTGGTGAGTACCTGTAGCAATATTGTTGAAAATGTAAGTGGTTGTAAAGGCCCCTCCATCTAATTTATAAAGATAGTTGAGTGCTGGGTCGGGGTCTTCTACTCCTACTTTTAGGGTAGGACGCCCATCGCAACCATAAAAGACCTCTGTAGTAAGAACAGGCGCTGCTAAAGCGGCTGGTACCGTTACTGCTATCTCGTAAGGACAACCATGAGTAACAGCATCGCGTACCAAAACGGTATAAGTGCCTTCAGGCAGCCAACCTACATTGGTGGTATTCCAAGTGAAGCCATTGTCAAAACTA
This sequence comes from uncultured Capnocytophaga sp., assembly GCA_963519425.1. Classification (GTDB taxonomy): domain Bacteria; phylum Bacteroidota; class Bacteroidia; order Flavobacteriales; family Flavobacteriaceae; genus Capnocytophaga. The sequence continues at coordinate 68,562 of CAUQNY010000002.1, read as the reverse complement.
TACTCATAATTAGCTGAACCGCCTTCTACATTGGCAATGGTAACCTCGGCTTTACCTGCCTCGGCACCTGTGCCACAGCCTATCAACTTAGTAACTCCTGCAAAGGCTTTGGTTATTTCAGTGGTATTAACCGTTAGTACTGCTGGCGTAGTGGTAGCAGATACTTTTACACCTGGTAAGACCTCGTGACTGTACACCACACGGTATTGCAAATTAGGATTTCCTATAGCAGGTTTGCTTAAATTAGTAAGGGTTATAGAGGCTGTTCCTCCACTAACCGTAGAATGAGCTCCTCCGACATTCGTCCAAGTAGTACCACCGTTCGTACTTTGTTGCCATTGGTACTGAACGTTGCCAGTAACATCTTTTAGTATTGCTTTAGAGGTTAAGACTGTACTACCTCCTTGGCAAGCTGTTTGGTTTTGTGGTTGTTGTGTGATTGCTATAATATCAGCCGGTTCCACTGATGCAGGGCAAAGCTCTACCAATGCTCCTGTAGCAACTAAAATATCTTGTACAGATAATTCTGTAAATGGCCTATCGGAAGAAACCTTTACTGCTATATCAGTTACACTTGCTGGAACTGAAGTAACAGTTCCATCGTTCGCTACTGTAGCATTATTCTGGCAGTCATACACTTTTACAAAAGTAGTATTGCCTGTACCATTCACTGAAAGTTTCATTTTATCATACCCTCCTGGGTCGCCCATCAGCATCAACCATATTTCAGCACTTTTTATAGGCTTATCAAACTTATAAGTAACCTTACCTCCAGCTTCTACTAAAGTATAACCTACTGCATAATTCTGTGTACTACAAAAACGATACATACTTACTGTTATAACCTTAGGTGTCCCCGCGAAAATACGCGTTACATTCACCCCATTCATAGGTGCTAAGGAACTCTGCCCTTGTGCGGGAGTGATTGGGAACTGTACAGAAGGGCGTATTATATTATTTGCAGGGTCATAGCACTTTGAAGAGGCTCCTATGACTCTGCCAGTTTTATCAGTGATTGTCTCGCAAGCTCCTAATTTTACTTTGGTAACCTTCAGCTCTGTGGTCTGATTTACGGTGATAGCAGGTAAGATTCTCTTCCCTGTGCTATCAAGGGTTGTTTGCTGTTCGGCTCCCGCACCTATCTTGTAGGTTACTTGAGCATTGGGAGTTCCTGTAATCGTAAAGACTACTGAAGTATTTTCTCCTTGTTTAAAAGCTAACGGAGCAGCAGTAATTTGAGTTACTTCTGGAACATTTACTGTTAGTTTGGCTGCAGTAGAAGTAGTGGTCATACTAACAGTAGCATTGCCTGCATTTGTATAACTGAACAATGTTCTGTACAAATAGTTGTTCTGAGTATCTTGTATGTTCGACAAGGTGAGCTTTGCTTCTCCTGTAGCAGGAAGAACGCCTTTGGCTGATGAAATATCTATCCAGTTGGCACCATTATCGGCACTGTACTGCCATTGATATTTCAGGTCTGTTACTGTAATTCCTTCCGTTTTCACCTTGGAAGTAAAAACAGTTGTAGAAGACTTACATACTGTAACATCAGAAGGTTGATTTAAAAAATCAATAGCAATAGGTTTTACAGAAGTAGGACATAGCTCTACCAATACTCCAGAAGAGCTAGCATAAACATCCTCTACTGTTAGCTTTGTAAAAGGAACAGCTGAACTGACACGTATGGCAACATCGTTTATGTTAGCAGCCCCATCTTTGGATACTACCAAGCCACCTGTCAAAGTAGCTTCAGCGCCACCTTTATTCTTAACGCAGTCATACACTTTTGTAAAAGTAGGAGTACCATTGTTAGTGGAAATTTTCACTTCATCGTGTCCACCCGCAGAACTTCCCATTACCATAAGCCATACTTCTACTTCCTTCACAGGCTTGCTGAAGGTGTAAATCACCTTAGGACTATAATTCACATGTGTGTGTATAATGCTATAATGGTGATAGGTCGTTCCACTACAATACGTTCCTGCATCGGTATTGCCATACACCAAAACAGGCTTTGTGGGATGTGAATAATCGCGAGTAACCGAAACACCATTCATCAGCGCATTGGCTACCTGTCCATTTTGCACTGACGAATAAGGAAACTGCACTGCAGGCTTACTCGAACACTGCTGTGCCTCAAGTCTTGCTAAGAAGACTGTAAAAAATAGAAATAGAAAAAGACTTCTAATCATTCTATTTTTCTGTGATAATTTTACCATTTTTTCCATTGTAATATTTTCCTACAATAAACATTTGGAGGCAAAAGTAGTGCAAATCGGCTGTATACACAATAGCTAAACAAAAAATTAACTGAATTTTAACATTTATAAGAAAACATTCACTTAACAGTATTGGCACAAAATGGGAAGACGACAGCCGTTGAACAAAATACACATTGCCGTATTGTGTTTACACGGAGGGTGTGCGAGCCGCACGGGAAGATAATGGAACAGTGGTTGATTTTTCTGTGATGAGAGCTTTTGGCAGAAAGAGGATGTTTGAAGAAAATACACTTGCGCTTCACTTCGTCTTCGCTATGTCTCCACTGTAGCTCCAGTATGCCCCTTACAGAAAATTTTTCTTTTTTGGAGATTTTGTTTAGATTGGGCTGTGATTTGGTCATTAGCTGATTTGCTAATTGACAAATTATTACTACCTTTGCATTTTAAAATAGCTATTACCCAATGAACGATACGGCTTCTTCTTATCACATTCCTGTACTGCTGCACCAAAGTGTTGAGGGACTTGCTATCAAGCCCGATGGCATCTATGTAGATGTTACTTTTGGCGGAGGTGGACACTCGCGTGAAATTCTAAAACATTTGGGCGAGAAGGGCAGATTGTACGCTTTTGACCAAGATGCCGATGCCCTAAACAACACCATAGACGACCCACGTTTTACTCTTATCCATCAGAACTTTAAGTTTTTACGACAATATCTGCGCTTCTACGGGGTTTCTGAAGTAGATGGTGTTTTGGGGGACTTTGGGGTCTCGTCTCACCAATTTGACATAGCAGCACGAGGCTTTTCTACTCGTTTTGAAGGAGCCTTGGATATGCGTATGAACCAAGAAGCCCCTCTTACTGCTCAAGAGGTGCTGAACAGCTACGACGAGGCTGCCCTGACACAACTATTGGCCAACTATGGCGAACTGAAAAATGCTCGCGCTATTGCTCGTGCTATAACGACTTATCGCGCCCTACAGCCTATCTGCTTAGGAAGCGAGCTGCAAGAGGCTGTAAAGCAATATCTGCCTAAGTTCAAAGAAAACAAAGTGCTGGCTCAAATCTACCAAGCTATCCGCATAGAAGTAAACGGCGAACTGGAAGCGTTAGAATCGTTTTTGCTACAGCTGCCTGCTGTGGTAAAAGAAGGAGGGCGTATTAGTCTTATCAGCTATCACTCGCTGGAAGACCGGTGTGTGAAACGATTCATTCGCGATGGACAGCTAGAAGGCGCTGCCGAAAAGGATTGGTTTGGCAATGTGCAGGTACCTTTCAGAAAAGTGGGCGGGCTGATACTTCCTACCGATGAAGAAATTGCCCAGAACAGCCGTGCGCGGAGTGCCAAACTGAGGATTGGAGAAAGATGTAGCGCATCGGGGCAGCAAACAATGAGAAAACAACATTTAGAAAAATAGTATACTATGAAACCTACACTTGCCAAACTAATAGACTTCCTAAGAGTGCGATTGCTAGTAGAGGGAGAAGACTCTCTAAAACGTTGGAAGGGTATTATGTTTGCCTTCATTCTCCTATCTATAATAGTTGTTAGCACCCTAATGGTGGAACAGAAAATACACAGGATTGCCCGTACACAAAGTGAAGTAAACGAGTTGAAGAGTGAATTTGTAGACGTACGCTCGCGTTTGCAAAAGGAGCGTTTAGAATCGTCGCTATTAGAACAACTTGAAAACAAAGGACTTAAGCAGCCTTCTAAACCGCCCCAAAGAATAAAAGTAATCATTGAAGAATAAATATGAAAAAAGACGACAATAGCATCAATGGCCGTACTTACCTTGTAGGGGGCATCATCTTCGTATTCCTGATAGTGATTATGGTAAAATTGGTGTATCTGCAACAAATAGAAGGTGATAAATACCGAAAAAAGGCAGAGGATATGACGCTTAGGGAAGCTGAAATAAAAGCTACCCCAGGGAACTTGTACTCGGACGACGGCAGCTTGCTAGCGACCTCGGTTATTAGGTATAACCTACGCTGGGACTCGCAATCGCACCCTATCATAGAAAAAAAGATGAAAGACAGTCTTCGCCCGTTGGGTGATTCGCTTTCTAAGATGTTTGGGAAGACCAGTAGCTACTACCAGACGATGCTTAAAAAAGCTTTCTTGCTGAAAAACAGGAATGTATTTATTGCAGACAACTTGGGTTACACAGAGTATATGCGCATCAAAAAGTTTCCTATTTTTAATGGGAAACATTTCAGAGGAGGGCTTAAGGTGGATAAGATAGTAAAACGCCGCTATCCATTGGGAGGCATTGCCCACCGCAGCATTGGTTATGAACGGAAAGACGATTCGGGCAACGTAACCCGCGTAGGATTGGAAGGTGCTTATGCGAGATATTTGATGGGCACCCCTGGGCGACGTATGGAGCAGAGAATTGCCAAGGGGCAGTACAAGCCTTTAAGTAGCTTCAATGAGATAGAACCTGAGGACGGCAAAGATGTGGTTTCGACTATCAACACGAACATTCAGGATATTGCCCACCACGCACTTCTGTTGCAACTGAAAAAATACAAGGCGCACCACGGCTGTGCTGTAGTAATGGAGGTGAGCACAGGTGAGGTAAAAGCTATCTCGAACCTCACTCTGAACGAAAAGAAAGATGACTATATTGAGAACTACAACTATGCCATAGGCGAATCGCACGAGCCAGGGTCTGTTTTTAAACTGATGACAGTAGTGGCAGCTATGGAGACACGCGGCATTGACTCTACCTATATGGTAGATATTAAAGACCGAAAGATAAGCTACTACGATGCTACCTTTGAAGATTCGCAACACCGTTTTACGGGAAGGATTTCTATCAACAAAGCTTTCTCGGTATCGTCTAACGTAGGGATGACTGAGATGGTGCACCAACTGTACCCTAAATCTCCTTCAGATTTTATAGATAAACTACTGAATATGAATCTGAACCAGAAACTCAACTTGCCCATTCAGGGAGAGGGAGAGCCTAAGTTTCTGACCCCTCGCGACAAAGAGTGGAGTGGGGTAACAATGGAATCTATGTCCATTGGTTATTCGTTGCAACTTACTCCAATGCAAAGTTTGGCTTTCTACAATGCCATTGCCAATGATGGCGTGATGGTGAAACCGCGTATGATTAAAGAGGTGAGAAAGTGGAACGAGACGGTAGAAAAGTTTAATGTAGAGATTATCAACCCAAAGATATGTTCTAAAGAGACTGCCCAAATGGCCAAAGGGATGCTTGCCGATGTAGTGCAACGCTCTTACGGCAGTGGACACCGATTGTACTCGCCCGACTTTTCTATGGCCGGGAAGACAGGTACTGCCCGAAAGGACTACAACAAAGTGAAAGACAAGAGCAAGATGAGCTACATTTCGTCGTTTGCAGGATTCTTTCCGGTTGAGAACCCCAAATACTCGTGCATCGTAGTAATTCACGAACCAGACAAGACAGTAGGTATCTACGGAGCAGACGTGTCGGGGCCTGTGTTCAAAAGTATAGCCCATAAGATTTACACCAACTCGCTGCTGATGGACACCGTAGACAATGTAGATGAAATATCGGCAAGCACCACCGACAGCTACCTGAGCTACTACAACAAAGCCGCTAAATTCAAAACTGTTATGCCTAACCTAACAGGAATGAGTGCTATGGATGCTATTGCACTATTGGAAAATATGGGTGCCAAAGTAAAAATATCGGGGCAAGGAAAAGTAAAAGACCAGTCTCTTCCGCCGGGGAGCAAGATAGCTAAAAATATGGTCATTTTGTTGCAATGCGGAAGCCCTACAAAACAACTAGTACCATCGGCCAACTGACAAATCACTCAATCAACACACAGACATTATGAACTTAAAAGCATTAGTTAAAAACATCGGTATAAAAACTTCCCTCTATGTGGAAGAGAAAGAAATCACCTCTGTTTGTTTTGACTCTCGGAAGGTAGCAGAAGGGAGTATGTTCGTAGCCATTGCAGGCACACAGTCTGACGGGCACAAATATATAGACCAAGCTATACGCAGTGGTGCTACTGCCATTGTATGCGAGGAGCTGCCTGAGCAGGTCGCTCCTAATGTAAGCTATATAGTAGTACCCAACAGCCATAGCGCCTTAGCCCTAATTGCGGCTAACTTCTACGGCAACCCCTCTGAGCAACTCACCTTGGTAGGAGTAACAGGCACCAATGGCAAGACTACCATAGCGACCCTACTATACCAACTGTTCAGAAAGGCAGGACAAAAGGCAGGCTTGCTCTCTACCGTAGCGGTATATGTAGACGAGCAGCGTTTTGAGGCCACCCATACCACTCCCGACCCTCTTCAGCTGCATCATTATTTGCAGTTAATGGTACAACAAGGAGTGAAATACTGCTTTATGGAGGTGAGCTCGCACGGCATAGACCAGCACCGCACTGAAGGGCTACACTTTGCAGGGGGTATCTTTACCAACCTCACCCGCGACCACCTAGACTATCACAAGACTTTTGCAGCTTATAGAGATGTGAAGAAGCGCTTTTTTGACAACCTCGCCCCTACTGCTTTTGCACTGGTGAATGTAGACGACAAAAACGGGGCTTTTATGCTGCAGAATACCAAAGCCCAAAAGGAAAGCTACGCCCTTAAAACGCACGCTGACTACAAAGCACATATTATAGAGAGCAGGTTTGACGGGTTGCTCCTGCGCATCAATCAGCACGAGGTATGGACGAAACTCATAGGTGAATTTAATGCTTATAACCTTTTGGCAGTCTATGCTACTGCAACTCTCTTAGGGATGGACAAACTTGAGGCGCTGACTCTTATCAGTGCGATAGAGCCTGTAGCAGGGCGTTTTCAGTATGCGGTTTCGGCTACAGGTGTGGTTACCATAGTGGATTACGCCCACACCCCTGATGCTCTGGAAAATGTGCTTAAAACTATTAACGATATACGCACGCACAATGAAACGCTTACTACTGTAGTGGGCTGCGGCGGGAACCGCGACAAAGGCAAACGACCTATGATGGCCGACATAGCTACTTGTTTAAGCGACAATGTCATCCTCACTTCTGACAACCCGCGCAATGAAGAGCCCGAAACTATTCTTGCCGAAATGGAACAAGGGGTACAAGCACAGCACTTCCATAAAGTGCAGACCATCACCGACCGCCGGCAAGCGATACAATCGGTTTGCAAGAACGCTCAAAAAGGCGATATTATCCTCATCGCCGGTAAAGGACACGAAACTTACCAAGAAATAAAAGGGGTTAGACATCCTTTTGACGACTTTGAAATCGTGCGCGAGTTTTTAGAATTGTACAAGAAATAGAGACTAGCTGTTAGAAAATATAAATTAGAAAATAGACTTTGCTAAGCCTTTTAGGACTCTTAGCAAAGTTTTTTTGTACAGTATCAAGACAAGAAAACACTTGACAAATGGAAAAAGAAAAGTATACTGGGGATTTTCAAAGAAACAAAACAAATAGGCGTACAAGCTGGTGTTCTGCAAGCTGACTGACAAAATGTCCTGACAAATAACTATGGCAATATTTTTGCTTTTGTGAAAGGAAAGTGTTACCTTTGCCCGCTCATTGTGGAGTGTATCCTTAATTTTAAACCGTAAAATCAAACAAAAATTGAACAAAGAACTCAACTCAAACCAGCTGATTAGCAACATCATAGAAGGTATCGAAAAAGTAAAAGGTACCGACATTACTATTATGGATTTGCGCAACGTAGAGAATACGGTGTGCGACTATTTTATTTTGTGCAATGGGGCTTCGAACACCCAAGTAGCTGCTATTTCGGGTGCTATCCAAAAAACGGTGAGCCAAGCAGAAGGACACCAAAAGCCTTGGCACGTAGAAGGCGAAATGAATGCCGAATGGGTACTGATTGACTATGTGGATGTAGTAGTGCACATTTTCCAAGACCGCGTAAGAGCCCATTACGACCTCGAAGGGCTGTGGGGAGACGCTACTTTTATAAACTTAGAAACTAACTATTAATCTTATGTCTGACAACAATACCAACAGGAATCGCTTTTCGGCCTATTGGCTCTACGCAATACTTCTTGCTTTGCTCTTAGGGTTTAACTACTACTCAGGAGCTACTTTCTGGTCTCAGCCCAAAGAAATCCCTCAAGCTAAGTTTGAGGAATACCTCTCTAATGGCGATGTGGCTAAAATCATCATTCTCAATCGCAAAGAAGCTAACGTTTACCTTACCCTAGATGCGCTGAAAAAGGAAGAGCACAAAGAGGTTCGGCCTAACGAAAAAGCCCTGATGCAGGCTGACAAGAATGCTGAAGTTCCACAATATCGATTTGAATTAGGCGACTTGAGCAACTTTGAAAACCGCTTTGACCAAATTGTAAAAGAAAACAACTTGGTAACTACCCGCGAAAACAAAACGCAACAGAATCTTTTCTCTGATGTACTGTTGTCGCTATTGCCTTTTCTACTAGTGATAGGTGTTTGGATTTTCTTTATGCGCCGTATGGGCTCAGGAGGAGCAGGAGGCATTTTCAACATAGGGAAATCAAAAGCGCGTATGTTCGATGAGAAAAAAGAGACACGCGTAACTTTCCAAGATGTAGCAGGACTGGAAGGGGCTAAAGAAGAGGTACAAGAGATTGTAGACTTTCTTAAAAATCCTGACAAATACACTTCGCTTGGAGGGAAAATACCTCGCGGAGCACTCTTGGTAGGGCCTCCAGGTACGGGTAAGACCCTTTTGGCAAAAGCTGTAGCAGGAGAGGCACAAGTACCTTTCTTCTCGCTTTCGGGGTCAGACTTTGTGGAAATGTTTGTAGGAGTAGGTGCCTCTCGTGTGCGAGACCTCTTCAAACAAGCAAAAGAAAAATCGCCTGCTATTATCTTCATCGATGAGATTGACGCTATAGGGCGCGCCCGCAGCCGCAATGCGATGACGGGTGCTAACGACGAACGCGAGAATACCCTCAACCAGCTGCTTACTGAAATGGACGGTTTTGGCTCTCATACAAGTGTCATCGTACTGGCAGCCACTAACCGCGCTGATATTTTAGACAAAGCCCTAATGCGCGCTGGACGTTTTGACCGTCAGATTTATGTAGAACTGCCTAACCTGAACGAACGCAAACAGATATTCCAAGTGCACTTAGCCCCTATCAAAACCTCAGAGACCTTAGACCTTGACTTTTTGGCCAAACAGACCCCTGGTTTCTCGGGTGCTGACATAGCCAATGTGTGCAACGAGGCTGCGCTCATAGCTGCACGAAAAGGTAAAACCGCTGTAAGCAAACAGGAATTCTTGGACGCCGTAGACCGCATTGTAGGAGGGTTGGAAAAGAAATCGAAAATCTTGACTCCAGAAGAGCGCAAAGCTATTGCTTTCCACGAAGCTGGACACGCTACAGTAAGCTGGCTTTTGGAACACGCAGCACCACTGGTGAAAGTAACCATTGTACCCCGTGGCCAATCGTTAGGAGCGGCTTGGTACTTACCAGAAGAACGACAAATAGTGCGTACCGAACAGATATTAGACGAGATGTGTGCTGCCTTAGGCGGTAGAGCGGCCGAGAAGGTGATTTTCGACAAGATTTCTACAGGTGCCCTCAGCGACTTGGAAAAAGTAACTAAACAAGCGCGGGCAATGGTAACTATCTACGGGCTGAATGACAAAATAGGCAACCTTACGTACTACGATTCGTCGCAAGCTGATTACAGTTTCACTAAGCCATACAGCGAGAAGACTGCCCACCTAATAGATGAGGAAATTTCTAAAATCATAGAAGCGCAATACAACCGTGCCATTGAGATTCTGACAGCAAACAAAGAAAAGCTCACCTCCTTGGCCAACTTGCTTTTAGACCGCGAAGTAATTTTCCGCGAGGACTTAGAGCATATCTTTGGCAAGCGTCCTTTTAAAGACCCTCACGAAGTAATAGAAGAAGCAATGGCTGAGGAAAAGAAAACTACCGATGAGGTAACACAATGAAAATAACAGCTAAAATAAAAGAGCCCATCCGCGAAGAGATGGAGCTTTTTGAACAAAAGTTCCGTGGGGCAATGTCGTCTAAAGTAGCCTTGCTGAACCGCATCACCTACTACATAGTGAACCGCAAAGGCAAACAAATGCGCCCTATGTTCGTATTTTTGGTAGCTAAGATGCTTGCTAATGGCAAGGTAAACGACCGCACCTACCGAGGTGCCTCGGTAATTGAACTGATACATACGGCTACCTTAGTACACGACGATGTAGTGGACGACAGCAACAAACGGCGCGGGTTCTTTTCTATCAACGCGCTGTGGAAGAATAAAATAGCCGTACTAGTAGGCGACTACTTGCTTTCTAAAGGGCTGCTTCTCTCTATTGACAACGGTGATTTTGACTTACTGCGCATCATCTCGGTAGCTGTGCGCGAAATGAGCGAAGGGGAATTGCTGCAAATGGAAAAAGCCCGCCGATTAGACATTGTAGAAGAAGTGTACTATGAGGTTATTCGCCAAAAAACTGCTACCCTAATAGCTGCTTGCTGCGCAATGGGTGCTTGTTCTGTAATGCCAGAAGCTCCAGAACTGATTGAGAAGATGCGACTTTTTGGAGAGTACATAGGGATGGCTTTCCAAATCAAAGACGACCTTTTTGACTATACTGAGGAAGCTATTGGCAAACCTACTGGAATAGACATTAAAGAGCAAAAAATGACTCTTCCACTTATCTACGTACTGAACACTTGCAGCAAAGAGGAGAAGAAATGGCTTATCAACTCGGTAAAGAATCATAACAAGGACAAACAGCGCGTGAAAGAGGTCATTCATTTCGTCAAAACGCATCAAGGCTTAGAATATGCGACAGCAAAGATGAAAGAATATCAGCAAAAGGCCTTAGCACTACTGGAAGACTTTCCTGCATCGCCCTATAAAGAGTCTTTGGAGCTGATGGTAAACTACGTAATCAACAGAAATACTTAAAACCACAAAAGGGGTGCTTTTCAGATTTTGAAAAGCACCCCTTTTGATTTATCTAAAAGAGATAATACTTGGCAAGCGTTGACTAAAGCTTTGCAAACGGAAGTCATCATTAGTAACGCCTGTAAATTTGAAGATATGTTGGCCAGTGCCAGGTATGTTGGGGTAATAGCCAAAAGAAAACTGTATAGCCCCAAAAGGCAAATAGTCGTTGGAAATGTAGAAGCCTATGGATACCTTAGTGTAGGTTTCGGTATTGAAAAAAGAGGTATTGCGCCTACCGATGAAAGCCAAGTCGGCCGAAAGAAAAGGACTAAAGCGAAATCCTACTAACTGAAAAGGGGCATACACTTGTGTTTGTGAGGTGAGTACTAATTTACGTGTTCCATACACTAAACCACTACTAAAACCAAGAATACCATTAGAGCCATTCAAGTTAATACGATCGCGCTGATAGGTATTCCTATTTAGGCCTATCACAAAATTAGATCGCAAAAACTGTCTAAAGTGCCAATTACCTATATCAAAAAGTCGGGTGAAGTGTGTGGCATCGCCACGGAGTACTGTTTCGCGATAGGTGCCTCGATCAAAGAAAGTACCAAACTCAAAATTTAATGATCTATAGCCTTTAAGAGGGTTGTAATTAGCTTTTGAGAAACCAATCCCTAAATAAGGCAAGGTGGCTTGATTTCGCCACAAAATGCCCGAAGTGAGGAAGAGTGAGTGCCCAACCCCTACGTCCTCAATATCTCCATTTCGGAAAATATAACGTTCCTTAACAAAATGAGTACTGTTTAAACTGAATTGGGTAAGCCACAAGTTTTCGTTGGCATAATAGCGTTCTGGGTCTATGAACAAAGGAGGTTTTTCGGCATAACTAATATTGCGAAAACGGGCTGCTGCAATGAAGTTGTTAAGAGTCTTAGCACTTTGTCTCTTCAAAGGGAGTGCCCAGCTACCAAAAACATCAAATGTTTTAGTATGAAGAATAGGGGTATAAAAGCTACCTTGATAGAAAACGCTTTGATCTTCATAGCGGTTCTCAAAATAACCTATCCGTCCTGACCAACGCGCCAAAGGTGAGTATAAGGGACGCTCTATATACAGGTTCTTCGAGAACAAGTTTTCATAATCAATATAATAGGAACTGCGAAGACTAATGTAGGTATTCTTTAGATTCCTAAGAGTATAACTAAAACCTCTGCCATTATTCGTAAACTTAGAGAAGTACTGTTGGTAAATAACAGCTGCCTCGTGCCCCAATCCAAAAAGATTCTGTTCGGTGAGGCGCGTCCACCCACGACTGTTTGTTAAGTCGCCATCAAAATACATTGTCCAACTATCCAGCACATTTACTTGTACATCTACCGAATCAGAAGGATGCTGAGTAGGAATAGCACGCACTTGTACCCGCCTAACATACCGCTGATTGCGCAAAATACGCTCGGTTTCATTAAGCAAAAGAGTATCTAAAGAAGTATTTTTCTTGAAAAGTAGAAATTTGCGCACTGTGCTCTCACGCGTTTTCAGGTGCAAAGCATTACCATAGCGTTCCAAACGCGTACGCGGAGCCTTTGATAAGTCTTTCTCATCAAATCCAAAAGGATCTAAAGTAGTGATAACAATATTTCGGATGATTTTCCCTTGATAAGAAGGTTTTTGAAGTGTTTTAGGTGTTTTTTTAGAAGAGGTTGCCGAAGAAGAGGTTGTACTATCAGCTACAGAAATCAGATTATTAAGGTCTTTGGTAAGTTTGTGCCGTTTGAGGAAAGATTTCAATCGCTGGTAGAAAGCCTTGTTTTTAGCTTCCCTCTCAGAAAAAGATTCAAGAGGGAGAGAAGTGTTCACTTTCAAAGTATCTGTGCTTTGGGACGAAAGGAGATTCATTCCCAAAAGTAAGAATACCGCAAAAGTGATAGTTCTGTTCATCGGCGTTGTTGAAAGAATTGTTTTAAAAGTTGCGAGGCAGGTTCAGCCAAGATACCATGAACAACCTCTGTTTTTGGGTGGAGTTTTCCTCCCATTGTACGATAACCACGTTTGTCATCGGAAGCAGCATACACCAAGCGAGCGAGTTGGCTCCAATACAAAGCTCCCGCACACATAGCACAAGGCTCCAAGGTAAGATACATCGTACAGTCACGCAAATACTTACCTCCTAAGTAATTGGCAGCCATTGTAACGGCCTGCATTTCGGCGTGTGCTGTTACATCATTTAGGCGCTCGGTTAGGTTGTGTGCCCTTGCAATAATATGATTGTCAATGGTAATAATAGCTCCTACGGGAATTTCTCCTTCCTCAAAAGCCAGTTCAGCTTCTTGAAGGGCTATTTGCATAAAATACAAGTCGTCCATACAAAAAAAATTACTTTGACAGTATACAAAAACACTGCCAAAGTAATAAAAATGTTATTTAAGATTCAAAAAACTACTTCTTACCTCCAAAAAGGCTTCCAATGCCCCCCATTAGGTCATCCATTACGCTACCATCCTTGTTCTTGTCTAAGAAAGAAGTAAGCATTTCAGTTACATTACCACCTTTTCCACTTAAGAAGTTAGAAAGCATAGGGGTAAGCTGTTGGAATATCTGGCTTACATTGTCCAAGGAGATACCTGTTTTTTCGCTAATTGCTTTTAGAGTATCATTTTGCCCTCCTTGGGTTAGTTTAGAAAGCAATTCAGCACCTGAATTTTCAGTATTCCCAACCATTGCTTTCAGAGAGTCCATCACCGAAGACACCTTATCAGCTGATATGCCTGTTTTTTGACTCAATGCGTTGATGAGCTGTTGGAGATTATCGCCTCCTAAAAAGTCTAAAATTCCTGCCATATTATAAGTTATTTTAATAGATTTACTATTTGAGTTGCCAATTCCATCCCGATGCGGTCTTGTGCCTCTATGGTAGACGCACCAATGTGTGGCGTGAGCGATACCTGAGGATGCATCAGCAAGTGAACGGACGGGTTAGGTTCGTTTTCAAAGACATCTAAGCCAGCAAAAGCTACCTTATCATCGTCCAAGGCTTTCATTAAAGCTATTTCGTTCAGAGCGCCTCCTCTTGCCAAATTAATGATACCCACTCCTTCTTTCATCATTGCAAATTCTGGTTCATCTAATACATACCCCTTCTGTTCGGGGCTATTGTTCAGCGTGATGAAATCTGCATTCATCAGCAGCTGTTCTTTTTCTACTGTTCTAAGGCTAAATAAAAGAGTTTGGCCATCAAAAAACGAAAGTTCTATAGTAGCTTCAGATACTTTAGGATCGTATGCTAAAACATTCATCCCTAAACCAATGGCCATACGAGCTACCGCTTGACCAATACGTCCAAATCCAATGATACCAAGAGTCTTTCCACGCAACTCAACTCCATTGGTATAACTCTTTTTCAATTCGTTGAAACGCTCTTCTCCTTCCAAAGGCATATTTCTATTGGCATCATGCAAGAAGCGTACTCCTGTGAACAAATGAGCAAAAACCAACTCTGCAACTGAATTAGCCGAAGATGCAGGGGTATTAATCACGTGAAGGCGTTTACTTTGAGCATATTCCACATCAATATTATCCATTCCTACCCCTCCCCTACCGATGAGTTTAAGCGATGGACAAGCATCAATAATATCTTTGCGCACTTGGGTAGCAGAACGCACCAACAAGACCTCTATTTGATGTTTGTTAATATAATCTATCAGTTGGTTTTGAGCTACTTTTGTAGTTATTACCTCAAAGTTATTTTTCTCTAAATGTTGTTTCCCAGCCTCTGATAGGCCATCGTTGGCAAGTATTTTAATCGCCATTATTCTTATTTTAGTTTTTGAATTATGATTTTATCTTTCTAGTGTTATGAACGACGTTGAACTACTTCAAAAATACGTTCTCCATCGCATTTTAAGGTTTTAGAAGGGAACTTAAGAATCAGTGCATAGTCGTGTGTTGCCATTAGAATCGTGCGGCCAGAAGCATTGATTTCCTTGAGCACTTGCATTACTTCTACGCTAGTCTCGGGGTCCAAATTACCTGTAGGTTCGTCTGCTAAAATCAGTTCAGGATTGTTGAGCAAAGCACGTGCTATCGCCACCCGTTGCTGCTCACCACCCGAAAGCTCGTGAGGAAACTTAAAGTCTTTAGTTTCCATTTTTACTTTTGCAAGTACCTCTCCTATGCGTTGTTTAATTTTCAGTTTGTCAGTCCAGCCTGTAGCGTTCAGCACAAAAGCAAGGTTG
The DNA here is from genome assembly GCA_963519425.1 of uncultured Capnocytophaga sp. Lineage (GTDB taxonomy): Bacteria > Bacteroidota > Bacteroidia > Flavobacteriales > Flavobacteriaceae > Capnocytophaga. The sequence continues at coordinate 53,191 of CAUQNY010000002.1, read as the reverse complement.
TCGTATACACTGCGGTCGGTAAGGAGCTTGAAATCCTGAAAAACAACCCCTAACTTTCGCCTAAGCAAAGGGATTTCTTTCTCAGTAAGCTTTTTGAGATTAAAACCTACTACCTTCCCTTGTCCTTTTATAAGAGGCAAATCGCCGTACAACAGTTTGATGAGGCTACTCTTCCCAGAACCTGTCTTACCAATGAGATAGATAAGCTCACCTTTACCAATATTGAGATTCACATTGGAAAGGATAAGGTTAGAGTCCTGATAAACTGAAACATCTTTAAGATGTAAAATTGAGGAATCCATTAGTACTGAGGTTATTTAGCGATAAGTTGTTTTAAGGCACTCATTTCCTTATATTTCTCTCTTGCTTCGGCTGCAGGATAACCAAAATAGGTCTGCCCACCTTCCAATGATTTTGAAACACCACTTTGAGCCAAAATAACGGCTTTTTTGCCAATAGTAATACCACTGGTCATACCCACTTGACCCCAGATAGTTACTTCATCCTCAATCACCACACAACCTGCTATTCCTGTTTGCGAGGCAATTAGGCAGCGTTCACCTACTACTGTATCGTGCCCTATGTGCACTTGGTTATCAATCTTAGTTCCTTTCTTAATAGTAGTATCGCCTGTTACTCCGCGGTCTATAGTGCATAAGGCTCCCAAATCTACATTATCTTCTATCACTACACGTCCTCCTGACTTGAGTTTATCAAAGCCTTCAGTACGCTTTTTGTAGTAGAAAGCATCCGCACCTAATACAGTTCCAGAGTGAATAGTAACATTATCACCTATGACACAGCCATCATAGATATTCACATTAGCGTGGATAAGACAGTTAGCTCCTATCTTTACGTGGTTACCTATGAATGCTCCAGGTTGCACCACAGTATTAGCCCCTATTTGTGCAGTAGGCGAAACAAGTATAGTTGATTTCTGAAAAGGCTTAAAAAAGTCTGTAAGTTTATTGAAGTCCGTAAAAGGGTCAGTAGAGATGAGAAGAGCTTTCCCTGCGGGGCACTCCACCTCTTTGTTAATCAGTACGACAGTAGCCTTGGAGTTCAAAGCTTTCTCGTAGTATTTAGGATGGTCTACGAACACTATTTCTCCTGTTTGCACTACGTGAATTTCATTCATTCCTAATACAAGCAAGTGCTCGTCGCCCACGAACTTAGCACCTATGATAGTGGCTATTTGTTTTAAGGTATAAGGTTGAGGGAAGCGCATATTCTGATATTTTAAATAGTGATGAGGCTGTCCGAAAAGAAATGCAGGACAGCCTCTTCATTAATGGAAATCAAAAAATATTTTATTAGTCTTTCATTCTTTCTACGTAGGTACCTTTCTCAGTTTCTACCTTTATGCGGTCGCCTTCGTTGATGAAAAGAGGCACATTCACAATAGCTCCAGTTTCTACTGTAGCAGGTTTGGTAGCATTGGTAGCTGTGTTGCCTTTAACGCCTGGCTCTACGTGAGTAACCGTTAAAATAACGTTAGCAGGCATTTCTACAGAAAGAGGGGTTTCGTCTTCAGCATTGAAGATAACCATTACTGTTTCACCTTCTTTAAGCAAGTCTGGATAATCCAGCATATCTTTGCGGATATGTACTTGGTTGTAATCTTCATTGTTCATAAAAACAAACTGGTCGCCTTCTTCATAAAGGTATTGGAAAGAACGTGTTTCTACACGAACGTCTTCGATTTTGTGTCCTGCTGAAAATGTATTATCAAGAATCTTTCCTGTAGTAACACTTTTCAGTTTAGTACGTACGAAAGCAGGCCCTTTCCCTGGCTTCACGTGTAGGAATTCAATAATTTTATAAATGTCGTGGTTGAAGCGGATGCACAATCCTTTTTTGATGTCTGCTGTTGTTGCCATTCAGTTTATTTTAATTTCTAAATTAAGTTGTTATTTTCTATACTGTTTCACCATAGTAGCCCTTCATAATACCATGCTGAGATTTGCGTACAAATTGAAGAATCTCATCCCGTTCTATGGTAGCTTCCATTTCTGCCTCAATGTATTCCAAGGCGTGGGTAGTATTTAGCTTCTTCTGGAAGAGCACACGATAGATATCTTGAATCTCACGTATCTTTTCAGTTGAAAAACCACGGCGATGTAGCCCAATGGAGTTCACCCCAACATAAGAAAGTGGGGTGCGAGCAGCTTTTACGTATGGAGGAACATCTTTTCCTACTAGGGAACCTCCTGTTACAAAAGCATAGCTACCAATAGAACAAAATTGATAGACAGCAGTCATACCTGCCATCACAGCAAAATCGCCTACTGTTACGTGGCCTGCTAGAGTCGTACCATTAGAAAAGATGCAACCATTGCCTACAATACAATCGTGAGCTACGTGCGAATAAGCCATAATTAGGCAGTTATTGCCTACTACTGTTTTCATACGGTCAACAGTACCTTTGTTAATGGTTACACACTCCCTAATAGTAGTATTATCACCAATGTGTGTGGTAGTTTCTTCGCCTTTGTATTTGAGGTCTTGCGGGATTGCCGAAATTACGGCTCCTGGAAAAATTTTACAATTTTTGCCAATACGCGCCCCATCCATAATAGTTACGTTAGAGCCTATCCAAGTTCCTTCGCCAATTTCTACATTGTTGCTTATGGTAGTAAAAGGTTCTATTACTACATTTTTTGCTATTTTAGCATCAGGATGGACATAAGCCAAAGGTTGAATCATATGTGTTTTATTTTACTTTTACAATTTGAGCCATCAGTTCAGCTTCGGTTGCCAACTTACCATTCACATAAGCATACGCCTGCATATGGCAAATACCACGACGAATTGGCGTTAGAAGCTCTAACTTAAAGATAAGTGTATCTCCTGGAACTACCTGAACTTTGAACTTAGCATTATCTATCTTCATAAAATAGGTAAGATAGTTTTCAGGGTCTGGCACTGTGCTGAGAATGAGTACCCCCCCGGTTTGTGCCATTGCTTCAATCTGCAATACTCCTGGCATCACTGGTGCCCCTGGAAAGTGCCCTACAAAAAAAGGCTCATCCATCGTTACATTTTTCAAGCCCACCACGTGTTTGTCTGATAGTTCAAAGATTTTGTCCACCAACAAAAAAGGAGAACGGTGTGGCAAAAGCTTCATTATATCAGTAGTATTGAGCAAAGGTGGCTGATTGATATCTATCTCAGGAACATTATTCCTGCGCTCATTCTTGATTATTTTAGAGAGTTTTTTTGCAAACTGAGTATTGGTAAAGTGCCCTGGTTTAGTAGCTATTACCTTCCCGCGAATACGTGTTCCCACCAAAGCCAAGTCGCCAATCACATCTAGTAATTTATGGCGCGCAGCCTCATTAGGATAGTGTAGAGTAAGGTTGTCTAACACTCCATTGGGTTTCACAGAAATATTATCTTTGTTAAAAACCTTTTTCAATTTCTGCATTGTGCTGTCAGAAATCTCTTTGTCTACGTACACAATAGCATTATTCAAATCTCCTCCTTTTATAAGTCCATGATCAAGGAGTGCTTCCAGTTCGTGCAAGAAACTAAAGGTACGTGCATCGGCTATTTCTGTCTTAAAATCGGAGAGTTTGTTCAAGTAGGCGTTTTGGGTACCTAATATCTTAGTGCCAAAATCCACCATAGTAGTTACTTGGTATTCCTCAGCAGGAATAAGAGTTATTTCGCTGCCTGTTTCTTCGTTCACGTAGGTAATCACCTGCTTCACCACATATTCATAGCGCTCAGCATCTTGGGGTTGAATGCCTGCTTCAGCAATAGCTTTCACAAAAAATTTAGACGACCCATCCATAATAGGAGGCTCTGAGGAGTTCAATTCAATAATAACATTATCCAAATCCATTCCTACAAGAGCTGCCAAAATATGCTCGCAAGTTTGGATTTTCACTCCCTTTTTCTCTAATACAGTACCACGTTCGGTGCTAGACACATAGTTTGCATCAGCTTCTACTACGGGAGTTCCTTCTAAATCGGTACGTACAAAAGTAAATCCATTCCCCACAGGAGCTGGTTTAAGCACCATCTTCACTTGTTTTCCTGTATGTAATCCAATGCCTTCTAAGGTTATTTCTTTGGATAAAGTATTTTGCTTTACCATAGTCTATCTATTTTAATTTCTTTTCTAATTCTTCTATGCGTTTGAGCAAGTTAGGCAACTTCCTGAATATCACATAAGCCTTGTTGTATTCGGCGTGCCCCAAAGCAGGAGAACCTTGTATAGCTTCATCATCTTTAAGGTTGCGTCCTACTCCTGTTTGTGCTTGTATCTTCACACGATTGCCAATGATTAGATGTCCTACGATGCCCACTTGGCCTCCTATCATACAGCTTTCACCTATCTTTGTAGAGCCAGCAACTCCTGTTTGAGCTGCTATTACGGTATTCTTACCTATTTCTACATTGTGAGCTATTTGTATTTGGTTGTCCAACTTCACACCTTTTCTGATGATAGTAGACCCCAGCGTAGCACGATCTATAGTACAATTCGCACCTATGTCTACATTGTCTTCTATAACTACATTTCCTATCTGGGGTACTTTTCCATAAACTCCTTCTTCATTAGGTGTAAAGCCAAAGCCATCAGCTCCGAGCACTACCCCACTATGAATAGTACAATTCTTGCCCACTACGGTTTCAGAGTATATCTTGCATCCTGCAAAAACAGTAGTGTTATCGCCAATAGTTGTATTGTCACCTATATAACTATTAGGATATACCTTTACATTGTTACCTAAGCGCACGTTCTCGCCTATATAGGCAAAAGATCCTACATATACATTCTCGCCCAAATGTGCGGACGAGGCTATGTGCGATGGCTGCTCTATACCCGATTTGTTAAGTTTAATTTCGTTGTAAAAAGCCAATAGCTTAGCAAAAGCAGCATAAGCATCATCTACCCTTACCAAAGTAGCACTGATAGGTGCTTCAGCCTCAAAATCTTTATTAACAATAACGATAGAGGCTTGCGTATCGTATATAAAATGCTTGTATTTAGGATTTGCTAAAAATGAAATACTTCCTCCCGTCCCCTCTTCTATTTTAGAGAGTTTAAATACCTCTATTTGGGGATTCCCTTCTACTTCACCACCAAGCACATTGGCTATTTGTAACGCTGTAAATTTCATTTAATCAGTTTATAATCAGAGTAATAAAAGGACAAAAGCACTGTTTTTTAGGCTTTAAAGTACTATTTGCCGCAACAAAAGTATGAAAAAAAAATTAAACACCATTCATTTTGTTATTTTTTTTGTTTTTCTGAGTTCAAATCAAAAGCAAAACACTCCTTATTTATCACTCGCTCATCATCATATCTCTTGTTATTTAGGATAACAAATGTAATACTTCTGGGTAGGCTGAGAGAGAGCTCCTAAACTTACCTCCTCAGCAGTCTTGCTCACCTCTATCACCCGACCATTTTTAGCTAATATCTTTATAGGGTCTTGTTCAGGGGTATACGCCCTATTGTACATTGTCCCTGTAAAAACAAAATAATCTATAAACTCTGAAGAAATTCCCCCAAGAGCAGCTATCTTCTGGAGACGCTTCACCTTCTGTTCTTCAAAATTAGTAGAGCAGAGTTTCATTTTTAGTAAGTCTCGGTTTAGTAGCATTCGGCTGAGTTGAGAGAGAACAACATCTGAATGAAACTGCCATTCTTTCATTGCTGCAATAATGTCAGTATCGTCTAGCAATGCAAACTTATCGAGTACTTCTTTGCTAAAATTAGCATTATCAATTTTATGAGACACAAAAAATGCTAAAGCTGTAGACATCGTAAGCAGTTGTCCTTCTTGCACCAAACTCTTAGCGCGCTTCAGCAGCCTTATGAGCATTTGTTCAGCAGCTACACTGGTCTTGTGCAAATACACTTGCCAATACATCAGTCTGCGGGCTATCAGAAATTTTTCTACAGAATAAAGTCCCTTTTCTTCTACTACCAACTCGTCATTGCGCACATTTAGCATAGAAATTAGACGTTCTGAATTGATATTCCCCTCAGCTACTCCTGTGTAAAAACTATCGCGTTTCAGATAGTCTGCCCTATCCATATCCAACTGACTGGAAATGAGTTGGTGCATAAACTTACGCGGATAATCACCCTGAAATATCCTAATGGCGGTTTCCAACTTGCCCCCCATCTCAGCATTGAGTTGTTGCATAAAACGCAGCGAAATCTCTTCGTGAGAGATTCCCTCAACGATACTGTGTTCCATTGCGTGCGAGAAAGGTCCGTGTCCTATGTCGTGCAACAAGATTGCAATGTAAAGCCCGTCAGCTTCCTTGTTAGAAATCTCCACTCCTTTAAAACGAAGCATCTCTACTGTTTTTTGCATCAAGAACATACAGCCCAAAACATGCTCAAAACGAGTGTGTTTAGCACCTGGAAATACCAGATGCGAAAGCCCCATTTGATTAATGCGCCTCAAACGCTGGAAGTATGGATGCTCAATGATGTCAAACACCAAAGAACTTGGGATATGTATAAACCCATAAATAGGATCATTGATAATTTTCAGTTTATTTCTTGACCGCATTTAACTGTTGATTTTTAAGCCACTGAGAGGTAGCTTGATAGGTAGAAATACAATGGCTCACCCCTTGCGCTTCTGGTTTGTCAAGCGCTATCTGATCGTAAAAAATAGGATAAGCTGGTGCAGGCTGCTGAGCAGCCTGTTGCAGACGGTACTGTCTTATTTTTTTCAGAGGAGCAATGATGGTGAGCATTTCCGGAGTCAAATAGCCCAAATCCTGATAGGTAGCAATATAAGCTCGTGGCTGATACCCCTCGGCAAAGATATCTTGCCCTATAAATTTGGTTGTGTAATTAAAGTTGAGCAACCCAAATACAGTAGGCATCACGTCTATTTGAGACATCATGGTATCTACTTTTTTAGGTGCTATGAAATCAGCATAGATAAAACAAGGAATCCGATAACCATCCAAAGGTAACTCGGTACTGCCCGCACTAGAAGCACAATGGTCTGCTACTACTACAAATAGGGTATTCTTAAACCACTCTTGCTGTTGTGCCAGCTCAAAAAAACGTTTCAGTGCGTAGTCAGTATATTTCACTCCTCCTATGCGTCTCTTTTCGCTGGGTGGGACATCTATTTTCCCCTCAGGGTAAGTAAATGGGCGATGGTTGCTAACAGTCATCCAATGATTAAAGAACGGTTTCCCTGTTTTAGCTTGTTCATTCATTATTTTCATAGCCTTATTGACCATATCTTCGTCACAAACCCCCCAAATATTGGCAAAAGTAACCTCTTCTGGCGAAAAGCTCTTGCTATCTACTATGTCATAACCATTTCCACCAAAGAAATCCTTCATATTGTCAAAATAGCTATCTCCCCCGTACAAATACTTCACATCGTATCCCTTACCCTTAAAAACGCTCCCTGTAGTGAACTTATTTTTGTTGTCTTTGCGTTTAACCACACTCTCCCCTGGGGTAGGTGGAATACAAAGGGTTAGCGCCTCTAGTCCACGTACAGTACGATTGCCCGTAGCATACAAGTTCGTAAAAAACAGACTGTTGTTGGCTAATGTATCAAGAAAAGGAGTCCTATTGTCGGCATTGCCATACATTGTCAGGTATTCAGCTGAAAGACTTTCTACCGAAATAAGCACCACATTGCGGTGGCTTTCTTCCCCTTGGGCAGTAATCTTTCGTTCCAAAGTAGGACTTTTCAGCTGCTTGAGCAGTTCTGCTTCGGCAGTAGCTTCAGGCATCGTGGGGTAAAACTGAAAAAAGTCCAACTCACTATGGGTAAAAGCGTAATAGAATTTATAAACCCCATTAGCTTGTATTTCTTGTACAAAAACATTGCTCGCCGGAAGGTTGTTCAGCACAGGCAATCCCACTAATGACACCCCCGCCAAAACAGCATACACCAATAAGTAACCTACCTTTTGTTTTAGCGTCGGAATGTGTTTCAGCACTTCTTTGGTTTTTAGGTAGCCAAAAATAGTAAAAGATAATACTACCACAAATACAGCTGAAAAAAGTGGCACTACAGGATAACTCTCCATAATATTGCCTATCACTTCATTGGTATAGATTAAGTAATCTACTGCAATAAAATTGTAACGAATTCCAAACTCGTTCCAAAAGAAGTACTCACTCACAGCGTTCATCACCACTGCAAAAACGTAAATGAATAGCGTAATGAAATAAAGTACATTGCGCAGCTGAGTGCGGTAGCGGGGCAAGAAAAGCAAAAGCGTAAAGCACAATGCCTTCACCCCAAAAAACGCGAAGGCTACTTCAGGAAAGCTCCCGCCATACTGCTCGAAAATATTGTTAGGATAGAACAATACGTAGCTCAATAGCAGCAAAAAGCCTCCAAAGAGCATATACCCATAAGGCTTTTGGTACTTCACATTAGCTATGAACAAAATGTAAAGCACTAAAGTACTGGTAGCCAAAATAATGGTTAGTACATCGGCTAAAGTCCCTACTAGCAACATCTGCAGCACATCACCTACCGAAAAAGAAGCAGTTGTAATAGGGTGGAACATACATATCAAGCGAAGTATCAGCGAAAGGACTACATAAAGCTCGGCTACAAAAAGAAAAGGTTTTAGCTTGTTCAAAAAGGTTTTCATCTGGGTATTATGAGTTAAGTGTGTTCATTTGGTACAAAAATCGTGTGGTAAGGTTTTCTATTTCAGACAAGTAGGAAAGTAACATTTGTAAATTTCGCGTCTTTTTACCCCATTCTTCCGGTTCTTCAGGAGGGGGAGCGGTCTCCATATACTGAAGAAAACGGTTAGTAAAATCTTTTTCATACTGCACATTGTCCAAAAAGTCAGTAAAGCGTTTAGTGAAAGGAAAAGATTTAAAGTACTTCCGGCGTTTGCCTTCCTTGGTTTCATAATAAATCAATTCCAATGCCAATAGTGTGTTCAAATTAGACGAGATAGTACTCTTACTGGCTTGAAAAGAGGTTACCAACTGTTCAAAAGTAAGTCCTTCTGGATACCCTTCCAACACTAGAGTAGCTAAGATTTTAGAGGCCATAGGCGAAATCTTATGCAGTCGCCTAAAAAGTGATGCCATCCCTTCTACCAATTCGTTCTTTTCTGTTTCTACCATTCTTTCTAAATTAACGTTAATTAAAGAAATGTGAGGTTCAATCGGCAAATGTAGTAATTTTCTTTAAAACTACAACCTTTTTCACCAAAAAAAGAAGAAGCCCCTGAATAGAATTCTATTCAAGGACTTCTTTTTTATGCGAAAAATTAAAATACTTATTGATTATTCAACATAATAGGCATTGCCAGCATCAACACTTTCTCCCCTTCATCAAGTCCATCAATAGGCGTGATAATTCCAGCGCGATTAGGCAGAGACATTTCTAAGAGGATTTCATCAGAGCCAAGGTTGTTAATCATTTCTTTCAAGAATTTAGAGTTGAACCCTATTTCCATATCATCTCCCTGATAGTTGCAAGTAAAACGCTCTTCACCTTTATTGCTGTAATCTACATCCTCTGCGGAAATAATTAAGCTTGCACCTGCCATTTTTAAGCGTATTTGGTGAGTCGTTTTGTTTGAGAACAGCGATAGGCGGTTCACCGAGTTGTAGAATTGAGAACGGTTAAGTGTCAATTTATTAGGGTTTTCCTTAGGAATAACAGCATCATAGTTAGGGTATTTACCATCTATCAGACGGCAAATAAACTCCATATCGTCAAACGAGAACTTAGCATTGCTCTCATTGTATTCCACCACTACTTGCGTTTCACTACCTGCCAAAATACCTTTGAGAATATTAAGCGGTTTTTTAGGCATTATAAAGTCAGCAGCTTCAGTAGCTTTGATATCTAAACGCTCGTATTTTACCAATTTATGAGCATCTGTCCCTACAAAAGTAAGTCCATTTTCATTAAATTGGAAAAGAACACCACTCATCGTTGGACGCAAATCGTCATTGCCCACTGCAAAGATTGTTTTCTGAATAGCCGTAGAAAGCACATCGCCCATCATTGTTACTTTGCTAGCTTCTGGCAAATCAGCAGGACGAGGAAACTCTTCACCACTCAAATAAGCCAATGAATAGTTACCAGTAGTCGACCTAATATCTATGACATTATTCTCTTTCACTACGAAAGTCAATGGTTGTTCTGAAAATGTTTTGAGAATGTCTATCAGCAATTTAGCCGAAACAGCAATACTTCCTTCAGATTCTGAGGTTACTTCTAAAGTACCTTTCACCGTGGTCTCCAAATCTGAAGCTGAGATAGTCAGGGTATTAGCAGATAGTTCAAACAAGAAATTGTCAAGAATCGGCATTGTGTTATTGCTATTGATAACACCACCAAAGACTTGCAACTTTTTCAAGAGGTAGGAACTTGATACTATAAACTTCATATTTTATGTATTTTAAACAACAAAAACACCCTTATAGGGCTAATAATGGCAAAAGTAGTAAGAATATTTGTTACTGCCAAATTATTTTGCGTTTTTTTTAGTTCGCCAATTCCAAACTCCCCTTGAGGTGTGACTACAGGCAGAATACTTCCCCTATGGCTCATCGCTTTCAGCGTGGAGTCCAAAATTAAATTTTAAAGCTATACTGCAACACATTTCGTTCTCTCCTCTAGCAAAATACGCTCTAAAACATTGACAATATGCATTCTAAATAGCACCTCTAACAACATCGTTTCTCATCAAAATACACCTCCAAGCTTTGGAGGTGTATTCACAAAAAATATATCCCCTTGGTTTTCCAACTTATCCCCTGCCAAAATTTGTCCATACCATCTTATCTTCTTGTCTTCTTCTTGCAAGCGTTCATAGAACGTATAGCCAGTCGATAAATTTGCTAAATTATATCTGTAGTAAGAACTAAAAAGCTGCTCTGTCCCATTACTTTCTCTGCGGTACAAGTCTAGCACCTGCTCTATCGTAAACGGCGAGGAAATCGTGAGCTCTCCTAACTTAGGAGGTTTTAGCGAAAACAACTTTGTATGATGAGTTGTAATTTTCAACAGCCCCCGGTGATATTCTCCCTCTTGCCAAGGCACCGAAACCTCGGCCTGCGGAGCTTTTTCTGGGTAGAGCAAATACAGTATTGGCACTCCTTTGTAAATAGGATTAGGCGACTGTTCTACCACTTTGTTCCTATCAGGAATATTGTTCTTGTCCCCCACATCTATCTGGTCAAGCCCTTCAGCCGAGTAGTACCTTATAGGCTGATTCCCCACTACAGCATACTCAATAGCTACGCCCGACAGATTCCTAATCAATAGATAATCAGCCCCTTTAGGAGTGTAATCTCGTCGCACTGCATTATATCTGCTTTTCACATCCCCTTTAAAAGTAAGAGCTACACTATCATATACTATCTTTACAGGCTCCCCTCCTATCACAAAAGGAGTAGTTTTGTGCTCCGTTTTTACAATATTCTCATCATTACCCGCTATCCAAACCGAGTAGCTTACTTCTACCTCAGCAGGACTATTATCCACAGAATTGACCAACACATAATTATGTTGCACAACCTTGCTTTTTTTCTCTGCCAAAACATCCTCCTCAGTAGGATGGCACTTCATAAAAGTATTAGTAAGAAAAACAATGCTTACAAAGATTTTAAGTGATATTTTTTTCATTGTTCAAAAGTATATTACATATTAAAAGGACTGTTAATCAAAATTTATCTTCTAAGTAGTCTTGCCCATACGCGTCCTAAAAATGGTTTCAGCCGTAGCTTGCGCCCTCTTTGATGCTTCAGGGTATTTGAAGGAGCTGCCTGTTTAGCTTTTTTAAATACCATCTCCAAGTCGTTATAAGAAAAACCTATAAGGCTCAGCTATTACTCAACTGTTGTACTGATCCAAAGGCCTTTTGAAGGCTAACCACCAAGCAAACCTGCCTCTATACCCTCTGTTGAGATAATGATTCCCATAGTCAAACATTGTTGGAAAAAAGTCTTTGTCATAGAGCATCGCCTCCACCACGGCCAGTATTATCACTATGTAATAAGTAAAAGTTGTGCCCGCTTTAAATAGTAGAAACGAAGTAGTCATTATCAAACTCATACACAAAACCTATTACATCTCCAGCAATAGCCCCTAAACAGTAGGTGCCATATTTTCAAGTTTAATGGGACAAAGATAGAACAAAAAAACTAAAATAGCAAGAGGCTAAACTCTAACTTCAAACGAAACGCTAACAGTGCCAAACAGTCTTTACGTAACTATCAAGTATAAAACAAAAAAAGCACAAAACAATATTTATCATCATTTTGTGCTTTAAGTTATCAGACTTTTGTAATTAGGTTCTTAACTTTCAAACGATTGCATTTCTACCAATCGCTGATACATCCCCTGTTGCTGCATTAGGGCAGCGTGGGTACCTTGCTCCACTATCTTCCCTTTTTGCATTACAACAATAAGATCTGCATTCTGGATTGTCGATAATCGGTGAGCGATAACTACCGAAGTACGGTTCTTCATCATATTCTCCAAGGCACTTTGTACAAGTCGTTCGCTTTCCGTATCCAAGGCAGAGGTAGCCTCGTCCAAAACCATTATAGGCGGATTTTTAAGCACTGCCCTAGCGATGCTCAATCGTTGTTTTTGTCCACCGCTGAGCTTGCTTCCCGCATCACCGATAGTAGTATTAAAGCCCTCGGGCAGGTCTTGAATAAACTCATAGGCATTGGCTATCTTAGCTGCAGCTACCAACTCCTCATCTGTGGCATCGGGTTTACCTATCAGAAGATTGTTTTTAATAGTATCGTTGAAGAGAATAGAATCTTGCGACACTACCCCTATCAAAGTGCGCAACGAGGCAGTTTGCATCTCACTTACATCTACACCATCAATGAGTACCTGTCCCTCATTTACATCATAAAATCGAGTGATGAGGTTAGCTATCGTACTCTTCCCACTCCCCGACTGACCTACCAAAGCAATAGTTTTGCCTTTAGGTATTTCTAACGAAAAGTCGCGTAGTACAGGTTGTTCTTCATAAGCAAAAGTAACATTCTTCAATTGGATAGACTGTCTGAAATCTTTCATTGCCACAGCATTTTCCTTCTCTTTGATAGGATTCTCGTAATCCAAGATTTCAAGAATGCGCTCTGCAGCAGCATTCCCTTTACGCATATCGTACGAAGCCTTGCTAATGGCTTTTGCAGGGGTGAGAATATTGTAGGCCAAACCCATAAAAGCAATGAATTGAGTTCCTTCCAAAGTTTTGTCTACCAACACCAGCGAACCTCCAAACCACAAAAGCACAGCTATCATCAGGATACCGAGAAACTCACTCATTGGCGAGCCTAAGTTTTGCCTATTCATCACCTTATTGCTCAGTTTAGTGAAGGCATTGCTAGAATCACTAAATTTTTTAGAGAAAATAGCCTCAGCATTGAATGCCTTTATTACTCTCAGCCCACCGATGGTCTCCTCTATAAGCGAAAGAAATCTGCCTTGCTCCTGTTGCACTTGAATAGAATCTCTTTTCAATGATTTGCCTATCTTAGAAATTACAGCAGCAGCTATTGGAATGAACACAAAAGTGAAAACAGTCAGTTTAACACTGATGCCCAGCATCACCAAAATAGAAAAAATGATAGTTAAGGGTTCACGCACAAAAGACTCTAAACCCGAAAGCAAAGAGTACTGCACTTCATTTACATCGCCTACCATTCTGGAAATGAGGTCTCCTTTGCGTTGTTCAGAAAAGAAAGCGATAGGCTGGTGTACTATTTTCTTATACAAGCTATCGCGCAAATCGCGCAATACCCCATTGCGCAAATAAGTGATGAAAAACGAGGCTAAGTAGCCAAACAAGTTCTTGAGCAAGAAGAGCGAAAGCACCAAGGCGATGACAATAGCCAGAGCATCAATAGTGTTATCGCCTACCATACTCCCTACTTTGTAGTTCAAATAGGCCTTCCCGTAGTTACCTAAATCTGAAAGGTTGCCAGAATAAATAGGCATCTTCCCGACTGTTTGCGCCTTGCCAAAAAGCACGTCCAACATTGGAATAAGAGCTACAAACGACAGTGCGCTGAATAGCGAGTAGAGGATATTAAAGAATATGTTTAAAATTGCCTGTTTCTTGTACGGCAGAATGTAAGGGAAAAATCTCTTCAGTTTCATACAGGTCTCCCCTTATTTTTGGTATTTTTTCACAGTCTCTTCTCTCCTAATTTTCTGATTGTCTGTGTAAACAAATTCAGGAACGAAGTAAATTTGTCGAGGTACTTCATATTTGAGCACTTCTTTGTCCATATATATATCGTGAGCCAAGGTAGGATATTCCTTTTCGTCTCCTTGTACGTAGAGCACTGCCTTTTGACCTAACTCATCATCTGGTTCTTTAGAAATGAAATAGTCGCCGTGAAGATACTTTTTAATTTTGCGCTCTACACTTTCAGGGAAAACTTTAAAGCCTCCAGAGTTGATGATATTGTCAAAACGACCTAACCATTCAAACTCCGAGTGGGAAACCAAATGTACAATGTCATTAGTTATCACCGGGTGGTCTGCGATAAGAGGCGCATTGATAACCAAACAACTGCGGTCATCTTGGGTAAAAATCACATTAGGAAGAGCTTTATAGGTAGTTTCTGGCTCTTCAGTATGGTTCACACGACGCATTGCGATGTGCGAAATAGTTTCTGTCATTCCATAAGAAGAGAACACTTGGGTAGAGATATTTTGTAGTTTAGCTTCCAACTCGCCATCAATAGAGGCTCCCCCCAAAATAACCTTTTTCACTCGAGGAAGATCTGTTAGCGATTTAGCAGCTTGCAACGGAATCATTGCGCAGAAGTCGTAATTTTTGCTGGTGAGAGACAGCGGCATAGAAGAAGGACGAATGATATCCAAATGCAGTCCCAACACAATAGCACGAATCAGCATCATTTTACCCGCAATAAAGTCAGCAGGCAAGCAGAACAAAGCCCTATTTTTAGGAGATAATTTCAGGTATTCGCCTGTTGCTAAGGCAGAATTGACCATACTTTGTTTTTTGAGTTTGATTTGCTTAGGGATGCCTGTAGAGCCAGAGGTAGTAGCTTCCACATAATCGCGGTCGTCCAACCAATCTAGCAAGAAACGTCCTACTGATTTCCGGTAAGGCAAGCCGTCTTTTACATAGGCCACCGCCAAAACTATGAGTCGCTCTCTATCAATGGGAAAGCCATTAATTCTAAAATCAGGATGTACAAACTTGTAGTCTATTTCGTTCATCTTAGAAATGTATTATATAAATAGTTCTGCAAAGCTACGATAATTAAATGATATAAACAAACCTATCACATAAGTTATTTTATACTTCTCTGACAAACAGTTGATTAAAAGATGTACCTGAAATTTTTTTACTAAATTCGCTTCTTATGTTAAAAATATTTTTTACCTTTACCCCAATAATTTTTATCATAAATATGTATACATTAGACCAGATTGATTTGATGTTGCTGGATGAACTACAACAAGACAGCAAGCAATCCATCAAAAAATTAGCTGAGAAAGTGCGATTGTCTATCACTCCTGTGCACGAACGCATTAAGAAATTAGAAACTTTGGGAATCATCCAGAACTATGTAGCAGTAGTAAACCCTAAAATGTTAGGAAAAAAACTAATAGCTTATTGCCAAGTGAAGCTTTTGCGCCACAATGGAGAGCTGTTCGAAGAGTTTGAAAAGTATATTGCTACTTTAGACGAAGTATTAGAAGCTTCTTATATGGCAGGAGGTTACGACTTTTTGCTGAAGTTAGTGTTAGACGATATGGATGACTACCAGCGTTTTGTTGTACACAAAATTTCAAAATTAGAAATCATTGCAAACATACAAAGTTCGTTTGTAATACAAGAAATTAAAAACACATCAATGATTAGATGTTTGCGTGAAGACATCGAGAAACAATAGTAGAAATGCACATAGCTATTGCAGGAAACATAGGAGCTGGCAAGACTACCCTAACCGCCCTATTAGCCAAACATTATCAATGGGAAGCCCATTTTGAAGATGTAGTAGACAATCCCTACTTAGATGATTTCTACCACCAAATGGAACGTTGGAGTTTTAATTTGCAAATCTATTTCTTGAATAGCCGATTTAGGCAAATTTTAGATTTTAGAGAAAAAGGAAATGATATTATTCAAGACCGTACCATCTATGAGGACGCTCACATATTCGCCCCAAACTTACACGAAATGGGACTGATGAGCAGCCGTGATTTTGAAAACTACAAATCACTTTTTGCCTTGATGGAACGTCTGGTTCTCCCTCCAGACTTGCTTATTTACCTCAGAAGCTCCGTCCCAAACTTAGTAAAACAAATACAAAAACGTGGTAGAGAGTACGAAAATACCATCTCTATCGACTACCTCAACCGACTAAACCAACGTTATGAACAATGGATTAAAGACTACCACAAAGGAAAACTACTCATCATTGATGTAGACAACATCAACTTTGTAGACAATCCTGAGGACTTGGGAGACATTATCAATAAAATAGACGGATTATTATATGGTTTGTTTTAAAAAACAAACACAAAAATAGAGGCTGCTTTTTAAGGCAGCCTCTATTTTTATAGAAAGTATGAATTAAATTCCTATTTAAAATACTTATTTACGTGGAAAGCTACTAAACCATCAATTGGTTTTCTAAGTACAGTTCCCAATTTTAGTTTGTTCTCTGCCAACACTTCTTCCAAAATATCTTGTAGGAAGAAAGCAATACTACCTACAAAGTTAATTGGCACTTCATAACGTTCTTCATATTGAGAAATCCAGTGATCTACAAATAGTTGCATACCTTTTCTCACCATAGCACGGCAATATTCGTGATTTTTGTTTTCTACCACAAACTTTGCAAAAGTAGCCAAATAGCTGTTAGGGTTTGGCATTTTATAAAGGTGATTCTTGATTACATCAGAACTCAATTCGTATTGGCTTTCAAACTTCTGAACGAGGTCTGCAGGCATTTTCTTGAAAAAGTAATCAATGATAAGGCGTTTGCCATAGTAGTTACCACTTGATTCGTCCATTAAAATGTAGCCCAACGAGTCTACGGCTTGATAAAGGTCTTTACCATTCCAGAAAGAGCAGTTAGAACCAGTTCCTAAAATACAAACAATCGCTTTTTCACTAGGATTGGTAGTTGCAAACACAGCTGCATAAGTATCTTCTTTCACATCTATTTTAGCATTTTTAAAGATGGTTGCCAAGCTGCGTTCTACAAAATAACGAATGCGCTCAGTACCACAACCAGCTCCATAGAAGTAAATTTCTGATACTGAATTTCTGTTTTCAAAAAGTTGGTAGTTGGTGGTGATACGTTCTACAAGAATTTCTTCAGTAAGTACTTCAGGGTTCAAGCCTAAGGTTTGAGTAAAGAATACTTTTTCCCCTTTGCTGTTCAAGGCTGTCCAGTCTGCTTTGGTAGCCCCACTATCTACAATTAAAATCATATTGTTTCGGTTTTTAAAGTTGTTTTTTGAACTTAGTAAAAAAAGGTGAGTGAGTCCAAAAGGACTACTCACCTTTTATAAATTACAATTTAGCAACGTGCTGTGCCAAATCTACCAATTTGTTTGAATAACCAGTTTCGTTGTCATACCAAGAAACTACTTTGAAGAAGTTTGCACTCAAACCAATACCTGCTTTAGCATCAAAGATAGAAGTATTTTTGCAACCTACGAAATCTTGAGAAACTACAAGATCTTCAGTGTATCCAAGGATACCTTTTAGTTCTCCTTCTGATGCTTTTTTCATTGCAGCATTGATTTCTTCAAGAGTAGTAGATTTTTTGGTACGGAAAGTCAAATCAACTACTGAAACATCGGCAGTAGGTACACGGAATGCCATACCTGTAAGCTTGCCATTGAGTTCAGGGATTACCTTACCTACTGCTTTAGCAGCACCAGTGCTTGAAGGAATGATGTTGCAAAGAGCAGAACGTCCACCTCTCCAGTCTTTTTTAGAAGGACCGTCTACTGTCAATTGGGTTGCAGTAGTAGCGTGAACAGTAGTCATCAAAGCTTCTTCGATACCGAAGTTGTCGTTCAACACTTTAGCGATAGGAGCCAAGCAGTTAGTAGTACAAGAAGCGTTTGATACGATAGTATCAGTAGCTTTTACTGACTTGTGGTTTACTCCCATTACAAACATAGGAGCATCTGCTGATGGAGCAGAGATAACCACTTTTTTAGCTCCTGCGTTGATGTGAGCTTGTGCTTTTTCCAAAGTAGTGAAGATACCAGTACATTCTGCTACTACATCAGCACCTACTTCATTCCATTTAAGGTTGTTAGGATCTTTTTCAGCAGTGATGCGTACTACTTTACCATCTACTACAAGGTGTCCATCTTCTACTTTCACTTCACCTTTAAAAGTTCCGTGAACTGAGTCGTATTTTAGTAGGTATGCGATGTAGTCTACATCCAAAAGGTCGTTGATTCCTACGATTTCTACATCGGGTCTTTCATAAGCAGCACGGAAAACCAAACGTCCAATACGTCCGAATCCGTTAATTCCAATTTTTACTGACATAATTCTCTTTATTTTAATTAATTATTTGCTAATTGATACTAAGTAGCCATAATTTCGGCCACACGAAGCAGTTCTACATCTATTTTAGAACTTCCTTTGATAGCTTTCTCTAGTGGGCAAAGCTCCATTTTAGTATTGCGAATACCCACCATATAGTTTGATTTGCCTTCCAAAAGAGACTCTACTGCCTTCACACCCATACGGCTCGCCAAAACACGGTCAAAGCAAGAAGGTGATCCTCCACGCTGCATATGGCCTAATACCGATACTCGTACATCGTAATCAGGGTGGTGTTGCTCTACATACTCTTTCAGTTCAAAAACGTTTTTGCCTATCTTGTCTCCTTCTGCTACGACTACCAAGCTAGATGTTTTTCCTGTGCTACGGCTCTTTTCCAAAGAGTGCAAAAGTCTTTCTAATCCTATATTCTCTTCAGGAATAAGAATTTCTTCAGCTCCTGCCCCAATACCTGAGTTCAAGGCAATATGCCCTGCATCGCGTCCCATTACTTCAATGAAGAACAAACGGTTGTGAGAGCTAGCGGTATCTCTAATCTTATCGATAGCATCGATAACAGTATTCAAAGCTGTATCGTAGCCCAAGGTAAAGTCTGTTCCATAGATATCATTGTCAATCGTACCTGGAATTCCCATTACAGGAAAACCAAACTCTTTGTTGAAAAGCAAAGCTCCTGTAAAAGACCCATCTCCACCAATAACGATAAGAGAGTCTACTCCTGCAGCTACTAATTTTTCATAAGCTACTTTTCTTCCTTCAGGAGTTCTAAAATCCTTAGAACGGGCTGATTTGAGAATGGTACCTCCTTTGTTGATAATATCGCGCACACTACGTGCATTCATCTCTTTAAAGTCGCCTTCAATAATCCCTTGGTAACCGCGGTACACTCCTACTACTTCTATCTTATGATAGGCGCAAGTACGCACTACGGCACGAATGGCGGCGTTCATTCCAGGGGCATCTCCCCCTGATGTTAATACAGCTATTTTTTTTACTGACATTGTCTTTATTTCAAATTTCGCCTCAAAGGTACGAATTATTTTTTTAACAAAAGTAGTTTTTTTGTATTTTTTTTAAAGCCTACTTCTTAAAACATTAATAATCAAAAGAAAAAGAGAGTCTTCAAAGAGGTCTCTCTGTTGAATATGCTTTAAGGGCTTCTCCTAGAATACGAATAGCCTTAACTATCTTCTCTTTTTCCAACACATAAGCTATGCGCACTTGATTCCTGCCTAAGCCCGAAGTAGCATAAAAACCCTCTGCTGGAGCTAACATCACGGTCTCGTTGTTCAACGAGTATTTGTCCAATAACCAGATGCAGAAATCTTCTGCATTTTCTACAGGAAGTTCAGCTATACAATAGAAAGCTCCTTTAGGCATCGAAACCCTCACTCCTTCTATTTTTTGCAATGCTTCAATAAGAACATTTCGCCGTTGAGTGTATTCGTCCAGCACTTCTGTAAAGTAGGTTTCAGGAACATCAAAAGCTCGTTCAGCAGCAATTTGCGAATAAGTAGGAGGCGACAAGCGGGCTTGCGCAAACTTCAGAATTGACTTCATCACAGCTTTATTCTTAGAAACTACCCATCCTATGCGAGCACCACACATACTGAAGCGTTTAGAAACTGAATCTATCATTATAGCGTTTTGTTCAATTCCTTCTACTTGCATAATAGAATAATGGGTAGCACCATCGTACACAAACTCGCGGTATACCTCATCAAAAATCAGAAAAAGATCGTGCTTCTTAGCTATGGCTGCCAACTGCATAATTTCCTCTTTAGAGTACAAATAGCCAGTAGGGTTCCCTGGGTTACATATCAAGAAAGCTTTTGTCCTAGGCGTAATTTTCTTCTCAAATTCCTCAATAGGAGGCAAGGCAAAATTATTGTCAAATGATGAGGTAATAGGCACACATACCGCATCAAAAGCTTCCGAAAAACTGATGTAGTTCGCGTAGTATGGCTCAGGAATAATGATTTCATCATCGGCATTAGCCACTGTTGCCACTACATAAGTAAGAGCTTCTGAGCCGCCACAAGTGATAATAATATCGCTACTATCCACCTGAATATCGTGCTTTTGGTAGTACTCTACCACCTTTTCGCGCAACGAGTTAATCCCTTCGCTCTTAGTGTATTCCAAGACAGTAGGCGTAAAATCCTTCACTGCCTGTATGGCTATTTCTGGTGTTTTGATATCAGGCTGACCGATGTTCAAGTGATAGATTTTTTTCCCCTCTTTCACAGCTTTTTCAGCATACGGTGTGAGCTTCCTAATAGGAGATTGGGGCAATATTTGGGCTCTATGCGATATTGTAGGCATAAGTTCGTCTGTCAATTAGTTAATTAGCAAATTAGCCAATCTATCAATTAACACATCAGCTAATCGACACATTGGCTAATCATCTTATTTTTTAGCTACCAATTCAGCAATGCGGATAATCACTTCTGTAGCTTTTTCTAGATTCTCTACAGGAACAAACTCGTATTTCCCGTGAAAATTGTGCCCTCCTGCAAAAATATTAGGGCAAGGCAATCCCATAAAGCTAAGCTGAGAACCATCAGTACCTCCGCGAATAGGTTTAGTAATAGGGGTAATTCCCAATTCTTTCATCGCGTGTTCAGCTACCTCTACTATATGCATCACTGGTTTGATTTTCTCACCCATATTGTAGTATTGGTCTTTGATTTCAGCAACAGCTACCCCTGGTATTTGTTTGTTAAGATCATCTACAATCTGTTGTACTACAGCTTTGCGTTTGTTAAAGATATCGCGGTCGTGGTCGCGTATAATGAGTTGCACTACTGTATTCTCTACATCTCCTGAAATATCGGTAATGTGGTAGAACCCTTCACGACCTTCAGTGCGCGCTGGAATCTCATCGGCAGGCAGAGCACTGATAAACTGATTAGCGATGAGCATTGAGTTCACCATCTTGTTTTTAGCCGTTCCTGGGTGCACGCTTTTCCCTTTAAAGTGAATTTTAGCGCCTGCGGCATTGAAACTCTCATACTCGAGTTCTCCTATTTGCCCACCGTCCATTGTATAAGCCCAGTCAGCAGCAAATTTTTTCACATCAAATTTATGAGCCCCGCGACCTATTTCCTCATCAGGGGTGAAGCCTACGCGTATTTTGCCGTGTTTAATTTCTGGATGCTGTACGAGGTATTCCATAGCAGTTACAATTTCTGCAATACCTGCTTTGTCATCTGCCCCCAAAAGAGTAGTTCCATCGGTAGTAATAATAGTATTGCCTTTGTAGAGCAACAAATCCTCAAAATAAGAAGGCGAAAGGACAATATTTTGTTCTTTGTTCAGTACAATATCGCCACCATCATAATTTTCTATGAACTGAGGTTTTACATTCTCTCCCGAAAAATCTGGCGAAGTATCAAAGTGAGAGATAAAACCAATGGTAGGTACTTCATAGTCCACATTAGAAGGCAAAGTAGCCATCACATAAGCATTCTCATCGATAGTTACCTCTTCCAATCCTATAGCTTTAAGTTCTTCTACCAATAGGTTAGCCATATTCCATTGCTTTTCAGTACTAGGGGTGGTAACACTCTCTGGATCTGACTGAGAGTCTATCTTAATGTATTTAACAAAACGGTCTACTAAATTTTTCATCATATTATCGTTTTTAGTTTTTGTCTTTAGTATTTCAGCTCGCGCATCTTTAAAAGAGTTTTTTTCTTCTCAACTCGAAGTTTCTTCCTAAATAGACTTTGCGCACCATCTCATCAGCTGCCAAATCTTCAGGCACTCCCGATTTGAGGATACCTCCTTCAAACATCAGGTAGGTACGGTCAGTAATGGCAAGAGTTTCTTGCACGTTGTGGTCAGTGATGAGAATGCCTATATTCTTGTCTTTGAGTTGTGCTACAATGCGCTGGATATCCTCTACCGCAATAGGGTCTACCCCTGCAAAAGGCTCATCAAGCAAGATAAAATTAGGACTCGTAGCCAAGGCGCGCGCTATTTCTGTACGGCGGCGTTCTCCCCCTGAAAGCAGGTCGCCACGATTCTTGCGTATATGCCCCAAACTAAACTCCTCAATCAGTTCATCTGTCTTGCGTTGTTGTTCTGCTTTAGAAAGTTTAGTGAGCTGCAATACACTTTTAATGTTGTCCTCAATACTCAATTTTCTAAATACCGAAGCCTCTTGTGCTAAGTAGCCAATACCACTTTGAGCGCGTCTATACATTGGAAAATGGGTTATCTCGGTATTGTCTAAGAAGATAGTACCTCCGTTAGGTTTGATAAGCCCCACTATCATATAGAAAGAGGTAGTCTTCCCCGCACCGTTAGGACCTAATAACCCCACGATTTCTCCTTGGTTCACTTCTAGCGAAACTCCTTTCACTACCTTGCGCCCCTTGTATATCTTGATAATGTCGTTTACAATTAATTTCATATATTAAAACGAAAAGCGATAGGGCATTTCGTCCAGTTCTGTTTCCAAATCTACCCAATCATACACTTCTGTTACAAGGCTATACACCATTTCTTCTGTAAGCACTTTGCCCGCGTAAATATCCGAGATAGTCTGTTCAGACATATCCTCTTGCAGGCAAGCTTCATCTCCCAAGTAGTCCATAGCCCACTCTTTGTACACAGCAGGATCTGTAGTAATTTTGTCAAACTTATCAATGTGCTCCTCTACGGCAAAGTTTTCTACACATTGCCAAGTTTCCCCATCCAATGAGTAAATTACAAAAGGAATATCACTCTCCGAAAAGTTCTTGCGGTAGTAAGGCAAAAAAAGTTTAGGAAGACGTTTCTCAAAATCGTGATTGTTGATGCCTTTGCTGTCTTCTGCACTAGACGAGGGCACCAGCAAGCAAGCCTTATCAGCAAAATAAAAAGAAAGCGATGAACCATCTTCATCTTCAAAACCGCGCCCCCATTGGGCTTCATAGCCGTCGTACTCCTCTTCATTCAGTTTGCGGTACGTGTGATAAACTTCAAACTCGTGCCCACAAATAATCCAATCCAATACGGCAGTGCCTTTGCAAAGCTGTTTCAACGTCTTTACGTTGGGTAGATGCTGTAAATAGGTATTACAATCCATTTAAAATATTAAATTACCTTGTTTTGTTCTTTCTTTAAAACGTATGCCGAGATGTAGATGCTCACTTCGTAAAGAAGCAACATCGGGAGAGCTACTATCAGCTGGCTCACCACATCAGGAGGCGTTATCACTGCCGCTACTATCAGCACTCCTATAATAGCATGCCGACGGTAAGTGCGCATCGCCTTAGGGGTAATGATACCCAACTTAGTAAGGAAATAAATGATGATAGGTAACTCAAATATGATGCCAGAAGAGATGACCGCTGAACGCACTACTGAAAAGTATGAATCAATGTCTATCTGATTCTTCACCTCCGGACTCACTGAATAAGTTCCTAAAAAATTAATCGACAGTGGGGTTATAAGATAATATCCAAAAAGAACACCCAAAAAAAACAACAAAGAGGCCGTAAGAATAAAACCTCTTGCCACTTGGCGTTCTTTCTCGTACAACCCTGGGCTGACAAATAACCACGCTTGATATAATACGTATGGGAAGGCAACAATGAGTCCCGCCCATATAGATGTCCAAATGTGTGCTGAAAACTGCCCCGCCATCGTACGGCTCTGTATGCTAAAAGGCAACTCCTCTGCACAGAAGGCACTCTCTACCCCAAACCAATGTCCTATTTCGCAAAACATTCGGTAAGTGATGAAGTCGCCTTTTTTAGGAGCGAAGAGAATTTCAAAAATAAAATCCTTGCACACAAAGGCTACTACCGAAACAAGCAACACTGCTACTGCCGAACGTATAATATGCCAGCGAAGCTCCTCCAAATGATCTAAAAAGCTCATTTCGTCATTAGGCGTATCCATTGTTTTACAAGCGTATTAAAGGTCATACAATTAATGCCGCAAAGGTAGTAAATAATTATCAATTTGCAAAAAAAGTTTCAAACACTAGTAGGTCAAACTTACAAAGTTTCATACAGACATACCAATAGAAAAAAATCTCATCATAACCACCCCATAAGTTAAGCAAAAAGATATACATCCCGAGCAAAGCAAACATCGCTTTAGCTCACTCTTACAAAAGAAAATTCCAAGTCCTAAAGACAAAATCTTCTAGACTTGGAACTTTCCATACAACCAATTAAACCTTATTAATACGCAAACAGCGGACGATCTTCCATAAATAGGTTCACCTCTTCAGCAATTGATTCGAGGTACTCATCATCTGTATGATGACTGATAGCGCGATCTATGAAGTCAGCAATGCGTTCCATATCGCTTTCTATAAGTCCGCGAGTAGTAATAGCAGCAACCCCTACGCGAATACCGCTCGTTACAAAAGGCGAACGAGTGTCAAAAGGCACCATATTCTTGTTCACTGTAATGTCTGCTTTGCCTAAAGCGGCTTCTGCATCCTTACCACTGATATTCTTATTGCGCAAATCAATAAGCATCAAGTGGTTATCAGTACCATTAGAAATGATGTTATAACCTTTAGCAATAAGCAAAGAGGCCAATTTGCGAGCGTTCTTTTGTATTTGGATAGCGTAACGCAAAAAGTCGTCTGAAAGAGCTTCTAAGAAAGCTACAGCTTTAGCAGCTATCACGTGTTCCAAAGGCCCGCCTTGGTTCCCTGGGAAAACAGAACTATCCAACAACGACGACATCATACGGATTTCTCCCTTAGGCGTTTTTAGTCCGAAAGGATTTTCAAAATCCTTGCCCATCAAGATAAGACCACCACGAGGCCCACGAAGAGTTTTGTGGGTTGTAGTCGTTACGATATGGCAATGAGGAACAGGGTCGTTCAATAGACCTTTTGCAATAAGTCCTGCAGGGTGAGCAATGTCGGCAAAGAGGAGAGCGCCTACCTTGTCGGCAATCTCACGGAAACGTTTGAAGTCAATATCGCGCGAATAGGCCGATGCTCCTGCTACAATCATTTGAGGTTTCTCTCTAAGAGCGATTTCCTCTATTTTGTCGTAGTTCAGCATTCCTGTCTCTTCTTCTACTCCGTAGAAAACAGGCTCATAGAGTCTTCCCGAAAAATTCACTGGCGACCCGTGAGTAAGGTGTCCTCCGTGCGAAAGGTCAAAGCCGAGAATCTTATCCCCTGGTTTTAGGCAAGCCGCATAAACCGAAGAGTTAGCTTGCGAACCGCTGTGAGGCTGCACATTGGCATATTCCGCCCCGAAGAGTGCCTTCGCGCGATCAATGGCCAACTGCTCAATCTCGTCCACCACCTCGCAACCACCGTAATAGCGACGCCCTGGGTAGCCCTCGGCATACTTATTAGTCAATACCGAGCCAGCAGCTTCCATCACTTGGTCGCTAACAAAGTTCTCGGAAGCAATGAGCTCGATACCACGCTCTTGGCGCTCGCGCTCATCCTGAATGAGTTCAAAAATGTCGTTGTCTCTTTGCATTTTATTTAATGATGAATAATGAATATTTAATACTTAATACTTTTGTTAATCCCTTCCTAATCGCCTCATCTACAAATTGTCAAATAGCCTCATCGTCCAAACGCCTTTGGTAAACTGCTACATCCTTAAAAGCCCCTTGCCAGTAGAGCCAATCTTTTTGCAGACCGCTACGGCTAAAACCAGCCTTTTCAAACAAACGCAGGCTCCGAAGATTATCAACAGGAATATAAGCTATCAGTTGGTGTAAGTCCCAATAGCGCACCGCTTGTAGCAAAAGGAGTGCCAAGGCCTGACTGCCATAGCCCTTCCCCTGATGTTGCGGCAAAATAGCTATCCCCACACAAGCACGGCGGTGTTTAGGCGAAAAATCGTATATATCAAGGCACCCTAAAGCCTCCCTTTGCAGCTCTATCACATACCTAAACTGCTTAGCTGTATAAATGTCCTGCCGTGCGTTTTCCAGATAGGCTTCGAGCAAGTGCTTCGAAAAAGGCACTTGGGTATCGCTCATCTCCCAAATCTCTTCTTGGTTTTCAAGCAAGTACAAGAAAAGCAAGTCATCGGGTTCTAAGGCGCGTAGTCTCATTTTAAAAATCTCCTTCAAAAACAAAAGTAGCAGGGCCAGAGAGCCACACATTGGCATACCCCTCCCCTACTCTTTCAAACGAAACCTTTAGATTACCTCCTCGGGTATGGAGTGTCAGTTCCTTTTGGTCAGTGCGCTGAGTCTGAAACAGAGCCAAGGCTACCGCTGTAGCCCCTGTGCCACAAGAATAAGTTTCATCTTCTACACCACGCTCGTAGGTGCGCACTTTAACCCCCTCATCTGCAACCGACACAAAGTTGATATTACTTCCCCCTTTGTCAGCATACAGAGAGCCATAGCGTAGGGCAGCCCCTTCTGCTTTCACATCTACTGCCTCCACATCCTTCACCCATTGCACGTGGTGGGGCGACCCCGTATTGAGGAACACATAGTCAGGAAAAACTGACACCTCTGCTACATTCTGCATCTGCAATCGCACCTCTCCCTCTGCAGTAATAGAGGCGCGGTGCGCTCCGTCTACAGCCACAAAGTGCGTCTCACAGTCTATGACACCCAACTTGTGCGCAAAAGCCACCACACATCGGCCACCATTGCCACACATTGTGCTTTGCGCACCGTCGGCATTGTAGTACACCATTCTAAAATCGTAGTTAGGGTCATTTTCTAGTAAGATAAGACCATCGGCTCCTACTCCAAAACGCCGATGACAAATACTAGCTACAAATGTCGTATCGTATTTAGGAAAAAGCAAATCCCGATTATCAATCATTACAAAATCATTGCCCGTTCCCTGATATTTATAAAATTTCATTTAAAAAAGGTCAAATATTAAAAGAGTGAAAAAAGCAAAAGGCGAAGCAAAAAGAAGACTGTCCAAGCGGTCTAATAGTCCCCCGTGTCCCGGCAAGATTGTACCACTGTCCTTCACTTTGGCTGCTCGCTTAAAACTCGACTCTACAAGGTCTCCTATTGTCCCTGCTACCACCAGTACAATAGCCAAAAGTATCCACTGCCACATAGGCCGTGCACTGTAAATATCTATGAGCATCGAAACAAGCACCGAGCCTACCAAGCCTCCCATAAAACCTTCAATAGTCTTCTTTGGAGAAATACGCTCAAAAAGTTTATGTTTTCCAAAAGTGCGTCCCGTCAAGTAAGCAAAAGTATCGCTCGCCCAAATGATGCACAGCAAACCTATCATCGTAATTTGCGACTCGTTGCTAAACAGATACTGAAAATAATAGTTCGGATTCGGATTGTTCTCATATTTGTAGATAAGTGGTACAAACAGACATCCTCCTCCTATATACAACAGACTAATGAGTAGCTTCGTGTTGTTATTTCGGTTTCGCAAAGGCGTTTTCTCACTGAAAAGCGTCAATGTCAGATAAACATTCGTCAGCAAAGTTGCCAAAAGCAACATATACAACGAAAACTGACTCATTTTTAAGTGTATAAACAACCACCAAACCAACAAAAATATCAAGAAAATATGCAGCTCTTTCAAGCGAATGAGCAACTTAAACTCAAACAGACATATAATGCCGAAAGAGAGAAAAAGAAAGTCAAACGCATCGGCATCAAGCATAATAGCCGAGAGCAATAGAAAAATATAAATAACCCCTGTAAGAGTTCGCTTGAATAGTTCGTTCATAACTTATGCTTGTTCCAAAGGTAAATCTTCCAAAAGTATCAAATAGGTCTTCTTGCTGTTAAGCCCAAAAGTATCTATACTATTCTTGTCGGGCTTACCAGTAAAGTTCTGCAAGGTAAGAGGAGTTATAGGAGCACTCAAGCTATTTTTACGTTTGAGCACCTTCATTCCCTCGTGGATATCCTTCACCATCTGACTGGTTGTAGCAAAAACCACAAATATTTTAGGTAGTTCTTCAAATTTCCGGTGTTTTAGCTGTGCAGGCGAAAACATAATCCCTGCCGAGGATGTCAAGAGAGCTTCACAATCAGTAACATACACATCAGAGTCTTCCACTCCATTTTGTTCAAAAAAAGACAAATAATCTTCAAAATGCTGTCTGATTACCTCCGAGGGGTTACCACTCATTTTTATCTGAACTCCCAACTCTTTCAAAATATTCCTAAAAGTGTCCTGCACTTCCATTTCCGAAGCACAGTAAATAAAAAATCCTCCTTTTTTAATAAAATGGATAGCAAAGAACTCATCAGGTGGAATCTGTTCTTCTTCCTTCTGCTTTTGTTCTTTTTGCACTTCCTTTTTGCCAAATATTCTTTTTAAAAAACCCATTTATTTTCGTAACTAAAGTTCCAAGTTCATTCACAGTATATTCCCACTACATTTCATCAATACCCAAAGGGCTCTTCACAATGTATACTGCCTCTCAACGACTTGTATTTGGGGGCAAATATAGAGAAAATAAATGAATTAACCATATACAAACTCAAAAAAATATTAATACAAGTTTCCGCAACACTACCTACTTTTTCTACTGTCTACCTACAGCGAACCTACAGCGAAGAAAAAACAAACAAGAGACAAAGCCTCCCTGCCTCCACCTACATCTTCAAATGAAATCATTAAAAAGCTGCTTAATCTACACCCCACATTCTACCAATCACGCTCTCTTCAAAATCAGCAGAGCCTTCCTATAAGCAGCTACTTGTCAAAATCGTTTCAGATACTCTCACTACTTTTTATAACTTCATACATTCTACCATTGGCAAATTGCCATTTTTTTATTACCTTTGCCCCATTGTAAAATACACACGTCTTATATGCCCATCAGTGTAACCCTCATAGGAGGAGGCAATGTAGCCTATCATCTGGCCAAAGCCTTCTATCAGCATCCCGAAGTACAACTGTTGCAACTCTACAACCGAAGTGCTTTTGGAACTGAATTCGAAGCCTTCCAACTCCCCAAAATACACTCTTTAGAGGCACTCATCCCTGCCGATGTATACCTTTTAGCAATCTCCGATCAAGCCATCACACCGCTCTCCGAGGCACTCCCTTTCGAAGAAAAATTAGTCGTACATACTTCAGGCAATACTCCTATGGAAGCAATACATCCCAAAAACCGACGTGCTGTGTGGTATCCTCTGCAATCTTTTTCCAAGAACACCTCTATCGATTTTTCAGCGGTGCCTATTTGTTTAGAAGCCGAGCATCCCACCGATATGACTTCCTTTTTGCTGCCTTTAGCTCAGAGTCTCTCAACTAAAAACTACCTGATCAACAGCTATCAGCGCCGCATCTTGCACTTAGCGGCTGTTTTCCTGAACAACTTTAGCAACCACCAGATAACCATAAGCCAACGCCTATGCCAAGAAAACAAAATACCTTTTGAGCTCCTAACCCCCCTACTGACCGAAACTTTTACAAAACTCCAAACAATGTCGGCCTACGAAGCGCAAACAGGCCCTGCCCGCCGCACCGATCAGCAAACCATTGATGCCCATTTGGAATTGCTTTCCGGCATAGAAAAAGAAATGTATCAGATAATTACTAAATCAATAATTAACACCTATGGAAGAAAAGAATTATAAAGAAAAACTCAAAAACATCACCACCTTCATCTTCGATGTTGATGGAGTCTTCACCAACACCCAAGTTTTTGTAGACAACGACGGCGACCTTTTCAGAAGTATGAATATGAAAGACGGATTTGCTCTGAAAACAGCCATTGCCAAAGGCTACACTATCTGCATCATCACAGGAGGGGGAAATGTAGGGGTGCGCAAGCGCTTTGAAAATCTTGGTGTAACCGATATTTTTATGTTGCGCCACGAAAAGTTAGAGACATTCTTGGAGTACCAAAAAACCAAAGGGCTCCGTACCGAGCAAATCCTTTATATGGGCGATGACATCCCCGACATTCCTCCTATGCAACATTCAGGCTTAGCCACTTGCCCTCAAGATGCTGTACCCGAGGTAAAAGCTGCTGCTCACTACATCTCTCATCGCGATGGGGGGCAGGGTGCTGTTCGCGATGTCATAGAACAAGTACTAAAAGTTCGTGGCGACTGGTTCTCTTTCTAATCAAGAGGATTCAGCAGTGGTCTTAGAACTTTTTCCAAACCTAAACAACAAAAAGGCTGTACAGAGATGATTATCTCTGTACAGCCTTTTTAGCAATTAGCTTAATAGATAAATTAACTAATTGTCAAATCATTAAAATGCTTTAATGCGGTACATCATACCCACACTCACACGGTTATCTTTTACAGATACGCTATTTACTTCTCTACTTCTTCCTATGTAGGCCAAGAAGAAACGCAAGTCTTGCTTTTCAAAAGGCAAGTACTCTACCCCTAGAAAATATCCCAAACCTTTCATCTCATTACCAGGCAAATCACTCTTGGCAGTTTCATACAATCCTTGAGCAAAAATATTATACTTAGGCACTGGCTGATATTCTGCTTTAAGGACAAAGCTGTTGTACTTAGCATCTTTCACCACATTACTACCACTCATAGGAGTGTATTGTAGCCTATCTAATTTTTCATTGGCCATCATATAGTCTAAAAAGACTTGAAAAGTAGGCAAATTCAGTTTAGTACCCAACATCAGCATTGAGTTCGTGTAGCCATCAGCTTCATTTTGGAATCCTGCTCCCCAACGAGTTTGAATAACATTGTCAAATAAATTGCCATTCCAGTTGAAAATGTAAGTCAAAGGATTTTTACTCGCACTAATGGTAGCAGAGGCAGTGCCGTAAATCTTATCAAAACTATCATTGCGCACATTGGTTACTTGAAAATTAAACTCGTGATTAGGATTAGGTGCATACGTAATCATTGCTCCCAACATAAAGTTATCCATATTCTCAATGAAATCTGAGTATTCATAGATGTTCATCGGGTTCAAATCGAACTCAAAGCCTCCCCACGCTTGGCACATCTTACCTGCTGTAAGTGTCCATTGAGGGTCTAAGCGGAAGCCTGCATACATCATATCGGTAGCCTTAGCCAAATTGTCTAAAGTTCTTGCTTCAGTAGTTTTGTTCAAACGGTGACGGAAGCGGTAGAAAATACGGTCTGTAAGATCTCCGCGTACTTCCAAACGCAACTGGCGGGCATTGAATCGGGTTGTCATATCCTGCCCTTCTTTCTTAGCTGCATCAAAACTAGACTGGAAGTTGAAGAACATATTAAACTTCTTGTGTAGAGGGCTTTCCATCTCAGGAGCAGGCATCTCCATCGGTGGCAACATCGGCTTTTCCATTTCAGGGGCACGGCGCAATTGGTCTAACTCCTCCCTTAATTGGTTAATTTGGCCTTGCAAATCTTGTGCGGTAGCAACTCCTCCTACCAGAAGGCTGATTGCCAATAGTATTCTTTTCATAATGCAATTAGTTGTTAGTTTTTAGCCTAAACATTACTTATGAGTCGCTTGAAAGCGACTCATAAGTAATGTTTACTAGACTAATATTCATTAAAATACTTCTGAATTTGTTTCCAGTCTTTAGTTTTAGTAAGAGCTAACATCAGTAGCACACGGGCTTTTTGTGGATTGAGGGTTTGAGAGGCCACAAATTGATATTTAGCATCGTCTACTTCAGCATCAAGAGTAGTAGCTCCTGTAGGAACACGAGAAGAACGCACTATTTGAATACCTGCTTCGCGTGCTTTCACAGCCAAATCAAAAATAGTGTGATAGAAATTACCATTACCTACCCCTGCGTGTACAATACCATCGAACTTAGCATCTATAAAAGCTTTCATTGGCAACTCTGATACATTCGAGTAGCTGTATACAATACCTACCTTAGGCAACTCTTTCAAATTATCTACCTCAAAAACTGACTGATAAGTGTGTCTGTTTTCTGGAGTGCGATTAAAGAAAACTTTCCCGTTGTGTATGTAGGCCAATTTGCCATAGTTTGCTCCCTGAAAAGTTTCTACTGCCGTAGTGTTAGTTTTAATTACATCTTTGGCATCCAAAACAATGTCGTTCATACAAACCATCACTCCGCGTCCCATTGAGTTTTTGTCAGCTGCTACAGCTACAGCATTGTAGAGGTTTAGAGGGCCATCGGCACTCATTCCTGTAGCAGGGCGCATAGCTCCTACCATTACTACTGGTTTCTTGCTGTGTACAGTGAGATTCAAGAAGTAAGCGGTCTCTTCCATTGTGTCAGTTCCGTGAGTGATAACTACACCGTCATAACCTTCTTTGTTCAACAACTGGTTGATACGTTTGGCAAGAGTAAGCCATACCTCGTCATTCATATCCTGAGAACCAATTTTTACAATTTGTTCACCACTGATGTCACCCAAGTTTTTCACTTCGGGCACTGCATCTAAAAGTTGGTAAATTCCTAACTGCCCTGCTTGGTAGTTAGATTCAGTGCTTGATTTGCTAACACCGGCAATGGTACCACCAGTAGCTAAAATACGAATCTTTGGTTTTTGTTGCGCAAAGACTGCCACAGTCATCATTAACAACAATGAGAGGGCCATTTTTTTCATTAAAGTCATATCGTTTTTAAATTAAAGTTAAGTTCCTATTACATAAACATAATAATCAGGTAGCCCGTTGCAATCGCTACAATAGTAGCTACAAAGCCCGGCACTTGAAACGAGTGGTTCAAAACATACTTACCGATGCGGGTTGTACCCGTCCTATCAAAGTTGATAGCTGCTACTACAGTAGGATAGTTGGGAATGAAAAAGTAACCATTCACAGCTGGGAACATCGCTACTAACACCATAGGGTGAATACCCAACGCAATCCCCAGTGGGTAGAGCGTGCGTACCGTTGCCGCCTGACTGAACAAGAAGATAGACATCACAAAAAGAGCGATTGCAAAAAGGAAGGGATACTGGGTAACTATCTGCTCAATGTGCATCTTGAAAAACTCAATGTTGCCATTGAAAAAGGTGTCGCCCATCCAAGCAATCCCAAAGATAGCTATCACGGCTTGCATCCCTGCTATGAAAACACTTCCTTTTACAGCTTTAGAAAT
The DNA here is from genome assembly GCA_963519425.1 of uncultured Capnocytophaga sp. GTDB lineage: Bacteria > Bacteroidota > Bacteroidia > Flavobacteriales > Flavobacteriaceae > Capnocytophaga. The sequence continues at coordinate 19,700 of CAUQNY010000002.1, read as the reverse complement.
GTCAGTTTTAGCAAAGATAAGCATTAAGCCTGCTGTAGACATCATTACTATCTCAATGACTTGGGTCATTCCGAGTTTGGTAACTACCCCATTGGTTTCAAACGTAGGGCGCAGGCTATCAATAGAGCCAAACAAGACAATAGAAAGCACTCCTATTAAGAAGATAATCACTGAGATTTTAGCATTTCGAAGGTCTTTGCCCGTCATTTGGGAAGCTGCATTGTGGTCTTTTTCTATTTGTCCTTCAGCAAGACGACGCAAATACTCAGGGTCTTTCTCCAAAGGTACTCCCATAAAGCTTACCGCCAAGGCGCCTACTATCACCCCTACGAGGGTAGCTGGGATACACACCATCAATATATTGCCCAAAGTAATTCCTTTGTCGCCTAAAAGTTCAGCAGAGAGAAGTGCTGCAGTAGCCGCTGAAATAGGGCTAGCTGTGATGGCCTGTTGAGAGGCTATCACCGAGATAGAAAGCGGTCTTTCTGGACGCACTTTGCTATCGGTAGCAATTTCTGAAATAATAGGCAAAAGAGAATAAGCTATATGGCCTGTGCCTGAGAAAAGAGTGAAGAAGTAGCACACTACGGGTGCCAAAAAAGTAATCATAGAAGGGTTCTTCCGAAGAATTTTCTCAGCTACCTTTACTAAGTAGTCCAAGCCTCCTGCAGCCTGAAGAGTAGCTGCTGCTGTAATGACTGCTACAATGATGAGCATTACATCAATAGGAGGATTACCTGGTTTGAGGCCAAAGCCAAAAACTAATATGCCTAGGCCTATCATTCCGAAGATACCCAAGCCGATACCTCCTACTCTGGCTCCTACAAAAATAGCGAGGAGCACTATTAACAGTTCAATGTAAATCATAGATTATTAGTAATAAGATGTTAGCATTAGGCATTAGCAACTCTAATACCTATCGACTAAATGATGGCTCAAAGGTACAGAAGTTTTTCGAAACAAAAAAAGAAAAATACGATATTTTTTCAATATTTTGTTTGATTCAAAAAAGGAGTTTTTCCTCTCCAAAAACTATAAAACTAGAAGAGGCACTACCTATAGGACAAAGGCAGAAAAATTGGGGAAAGAACTAAGATTATGTTTCATTAAAAAAACTTCAACAATTTAATGTAGGTTGTACATAAGTCATTAATTTTTATAGCATTTGAAAGAAACTCACCGTTTACCCAAAATACGTCTGCTCTCCACTTCCTCTTTAAGAGAGCTCTCTTAATCTTTCAGCAGCAAGCAAAAAAAGAGCTGCTCATTGCTGAACAGCTCTTTTTCATAATTATTTTTAAGGTTTAACGATACAAAGTGAAGTTTCCGTAGAACTGACGTTTGTCGTACAATTCATCGTTGATTTCTATGATGTACCAGTAGTCGCCTGCTGGCATTGTCTTGCCATCGTAGGTACCGTCCCAAGCATCACCTGGATTTAAGTTGGCTAAACGACGACCGTAGCGGTCGAATACATAAATGCGTGCATTTACGTTGTTGTCCAAATTCTTGGGTCGCCATACATCGTTTTCGCCATCGCCATCAGGAGTGAAGAAGTTTGGCACTTCTATCTCGTAGTAAGGCATCTCTACAGTAAGGCTAGTAGTACATCCTTCGGCATCTTCTACTATTACATCTATAATTTTGATACGTACACCATTATCAATACGCTCAGGGTCTTTGTAGCTAATCTTATACACCGGATTGTCGGCTTGCGCTACTCCGTTGAAATAATAGCTGTAACCTCTTAAGGTATTGACTTTACCACCTCGGGCAATTACTTCTACAGTATTGATATTTGTATTCGATACCTGAGTGAGCACCAAGGGGGTGTAGAGCTCTATAAGTGTAGACTCTGTTGTCTCGCAAGTTCCTGAATGGCCTGGCAGTGTAGAAGTAACAGTGTAGTACACTACAAGGGTTTGAGTTACGGTTGTACGATCAAACTCATCTATGTAACCTATCTTTCCTGCGGTGCGCGCAAAGGTTGTGGTCGTAGCTGTACCATTGAGACGGTAGTGCAATTTACTGAAATCAATATCAGGATTGCGGAACTCTACTTCCAAATAGTCTTTGAAATTATTGGTTTGCGCCTCACAAGTACCTTTTTGTTCTATTCTATTGATAGTAATATCAGGGAATTCTACTACGGTAAAGCTAACTGTTTTAGTCATTACGCAACCATTGCTATCGGTGATGCGCACCTCGTAATGAGTATTGAGAGGAGTTGCAGGGATATTGGTAAACTCATCAGTAGTTGTATTGATACCCCTATGTGTTGTAACCACTCGCTGACCGTTATCGGCACGGACAATATCTATGGTGTAAGTACCTGTTCCTCCTGTCAAGTTGCTGAGGGTTATCTTGCCATTTTCAGCTCCGTTGCAGGTGTAGAACTTAGAGTTTACCTCGTCTATATTTACACTGATAGGTTGCGGATCTGCAAACACATAGCTACCGGGGAGGGTTACCAAACAGTTCTTAGCATCTGAAATGTCTACACGATAGGTACCTGGTTCTATACCTTCAAAAGTAACAGCACTGTCATCACTTACAATTTCAGGAAGCTGACTGCCTGTAGGCGAAGTCCTCACCAAAATATAGTGATAAGGTTTCGCACCCCCTGTTACATTTTGTACTTTCAGTTTGCCATCTTTAGCATCAATACAAGTGATAGAAACAGTTTCTACAGTTACACTTGCCACATTCACTGAATTGTAAGGTGCTATCACTACATTGAGGGTTCCAGAAGCGGTGGTACAGCCTAAGGCATCTTTGAGAGTAATGTTGTAAATACCTGCATCTAATCCTGCTACCTCAATACCTGGAGCTCCTTCTAAGACATTCTCTACAATTTTAGTAGTAGGCCCTGTCAATTTCACGGTATAGGTTTGCTGACCTCCTGTTATAGTAAGGGCAGCTACCCCATTTTGATTATTACAGTCTACTGATACCTTTTGAGATACGTTGATAACAGCTATCTCAGCAGGGTTAGACGGAATAACAAAGCGATACTTAGCTATTTGGCAACCGGTAGCGTTAGAAACCGCTTCTACATCATACGAGCCACCTTTTAAGGTAAGCGTTGCTGTGCTGCCGGCTACTGTACTGCTCGTAGCGGTGGTACCTCCTACCGCTGTAACAGTATAAGTAAAGCCTGCTGCTGCTTGGTCTCCGTTAGAAAGGTCAAGGTCTGAAAGAGTAAGATTGATGCTACCTAAATCGTTGTAACAGATGGCACGCACTGGGTTGTGGGCTTCTATTGCAAAGGTATTGACATCTTTGATACTGTGTACACCTGTTAGGCTACAACCTGTTTGTTGGTTGATAACTTCAATGGTGTAATTGCTTCCTTTTAGGTCTTTCGATCCTACTAAAGGAAGAGTCAAGCTAGTAGCCGATAGGGTAGTAACAGTAGCGATACCGTTGCCCACTCCTTGAACTACATAACGCAACACTGTACGAGGTAGGTAAGCAGGACTAGTGCCTACTTCTATCTTTATTACCTCGTCTACGGCACAAGTAGCTGAAGTAACCGTAGTAATACTAAGGGTAGTCAGTTCAAAAGCAGGTGCGATAGTTACGCTAGCAGTAGTAGTAGCACAAGCTCCTGAGGCGTCTTTCACTTCCACAAAGTAAGTACCTCCTTGTAGGTCAGTAAGAGTGTACTGAGTGCCATTGCCCAAGCGGTTGCCACCTCCGTCAATGAACTCGGTAGTGTAAGGCGGTACACCTCCTTTAATTTTGCTCTTATCCAAAATTACTTTTGGTTTAGCCAAGGCAGCACCTCCCTCGCAAGCGTAGGTAGTAGCAGTGAGTATTCCTGTCTCGAACGTGATAGGTTCTGGAGAGGTAAGCACTGCATACATACTAACGGTACATCCTGTACTATTGGTAATTTGTATTTCGTATTTCACTCCTTGAACAGTACCGTGTAGCTGACTGAAAGTAGCCGTATGAGTACCTGCTGAAGAAGGTGTAGTGGTAACAATCAAGTTGTTGCCTGTAGTAACATCGATAGCCGAAACGATGCGGAAAGTATAAGTATCTGCATCTATAGGCATTGCCACATCTATCTGTCCTGTGCCCGTAGCTGTAAGACCTAAGTTGCACTTCTCGTTATAACCTTGTATTACAGCACCGTTCAAACTGATAGGATCAGGATCTTGTACAGTTACTTCCCTCACAATAGGACAATCCTTAGTTTCAGCATCGTAAATACTGATGCGGTAAGTAGCGGCCAAGGTAAGGGTAGGTGTTCCTAAGACTATCACTTGGCTTGCAGGGGTTGTAATAGCAGCTCCTTGAGCGAGGGTTGCACTTGCTACAGCACCATTGTCTAAGCGCTCTAAGGTGTAGCTGTACACGCCTGTTCCACCGCTTACTTGTACGGTCATTTCGGCAGTAGGAGTAGCACACGATTTAAGCTTCGTAAGAGTAGCTGTCGCAGTGATGAGAGCAGTCGTGCTGAAAGTAAGTGTGCTCACACAACCGTTTAGGTCTTTCACTGTAACAGTATGAGTAACCAAAGGAGTTACTTCTATCTCAAACGATTGGTTAGCCACTGTCCAATTCACTGCTGTATCAGCACTACCGTCCAAGGTGTAGTAGTGGTTTCCTTGACCTATCTTATTTAGAGTGATGCGTACAGGTATCTTGCCATTGGTATTGTTGTAAGCCTGACAAGCAAGCGTTGTAGCACTTACTAAGTTAGGAGCATCAAAGAGGTCAATAGCTACAGTAGCCGACTTCACGCAACCAAAGTTGTCGCGTACATACACATCCCAATTGCCCGCTGGCAAGCTGATGTACTGAGAAGCCTCTGTAGTAGCTGATATTTGAGCTGCTGCAATAGCAGTACCCGATACTACATAACCAAAGGTATAAGTAGCTGTTCCTCCACTGATATTTAGCCACGCCTGGCCATTGGTGGTACAAGTAGCTTTCTGGCTTGGAGTAAGCGACACTTGCAAAGGAGTTGCTGAACGCTTGATTTCAAAGTCGGCAGAAGTAACACAGCTCGCTACCCCTCCAATAAGTTCGGTAAAGGTAACATAGTACTTACCTGCTGCCAATCCACTAATGAGTCCTGGTGTAGTGAAAGGAGCTGGTATAACTGCACCTGTTATTTGTTGGTGAGAATCTGCGCGGAACACTTGGTAGTTCATTGCAGTAGTCAAACCATTAGGTGAGGCTAAGGTGTAAGACACTGTACCATCGTTATTGCTATCGGCACAACTTACGTTGTTCACTTGCAAGGTAGCCGTAAGCGTAGAAGCTGTAGGCACCTTAGTAGGAGCTTGCTGAATAAATCGGCAGCCTGTAATAGCATTAAACACAATGAAACTGTATTGTACACCCGGTTTTAGGTTCGGTACAATAGCTTGTACACCTGTAGCGGTAAGGGTTCCTTTGTACCAAATATCAGTACCTCCATTAGGGTTGGCAGTAGTTACTTGCGCCAAACTTCCCGCAGTAGGATTCTGAATTCCTGGGCGATACACTGCAAAGTAATCATTTGTAGTAAGACTAACAGCTCCAGAAGAGATACTAGTGATGATAGCACTGCTGGTAGGTGCACAACTAGTAGGTTGTGGCATTGTTATAGAGATAACATTTGCATTCGGGTTGATTACCTGCGCAAGTTGGGTTTTACAACCGTTGGCATCGGTAATCGTTATCTGGTAAGTACCGTAATCCAAACCTGTAAAGGCACCTGAAATATTGTTAGTGCTCAAGTTTTGGGTAGCACTTTGGGTTGTGAGGGTATTGATTAAATCTACCTTAAATGGTGCTTTTCCTCCTGCACCCAAATACACTGTAATAGCAGCTAAATCAGCAGCAGCAGCAGTACAACCTATCTGTTTTGTAACACTTGCTGTAGCTGTAAGCAGAGGCACTGCAGTAATAGTGAATGTTTTCGACACACTACATCCGCGGTCGTCGGTCAGGTAGGCTGTATAGGCACCTGGAGCGAGAGCCGTAAGAGTAGTTTGAGGAACATTCATCGCATTGCGCACTTGTAAAGTGTGCGATACAGTACCCACATAATAGTCTGCTGGCGTAATATGCACTGTACCGTTGTTCAAGCCACAAGTAGCTTCAGTAGTGCTGAAAGTAGCTTGCAAGAAGCGTGGTGCATCACTCAACAAAGTGATGTAACGGTCGCGACTGCAAGTGCTACCATCGGGTTTATACGATACTCTGAAACGGATACCCGTAGTAGTATCAGTGGTAATTGTAAAAGGTATTTGGCTGTTAGCGGTTCCTATCACTTGGAAAGTTGTATCCCCGTTGAGTGCATAGCTAAACTCTTTGGCCATTGTAGGAATACCTCCTTCAGCAGTAAGCATATAGGTAATAGGCTGACCTTTGCAATTCGCGTACTGCTGAGTGGTAGGCGAAACTTGTAGGCTCAGAGGCTCGTAGATGCGTGCTGTTACAGTCTCTACACAGCCAAAGCCATCGGTTATCACAAAGGTATGAGTACCTGCTTGTAGGGCATCTGGGTATTCAAAATTAGAAGCGTTGAACGTATAGCTGTTGCCTCCTATGCGCTGTACGCGGTAATTGCCATTGCCACTTTGTATGTTAATCTTCACTTTCTTCTCATCAGAAGTGCTATAGCAATAAGATGATGGCTCAGCCGTAGCAGTAAGAGTAGCCTTATCGGCAATGCTAAAAGTAGTAGTAGCTTGACAGCCATTAGCATCAGTTACTACCAAGCTATAAGTGCCTGGAGCAATACCCGATAGTTCCACAGGGTTCACGTTCAGTGCTGTAGGAGTACTAAGGGTAGTAGCACTCACCAATCCATATTGGTAGCGATAGCCTGAAGTACCACCCGTAGCCGATACTTTCACCTTAGCTGTGCCGCCACTGTAGCAAGTTACGCGTTCCATCAGTACCACGGTAGGTACAATAGGAGCAGGAGCTTCTATCTTGTAATTCAAAGAGACAATACAGTTTGGATTGTCAGCGTCTTGCACTTGCAATTCTCCATTTTGAGTAGGTGCCAAGCCTGTAACGGTGAAGACGCCTTGAGCATCTAAAGTAACAGGAGCTGACCAACTGATGACAGTAGTGTAGGTAGTACCCGTTGAGTAAATCACACGAGTAGAAGCAGGGTTTATCACCCGTACACGTACAGCACCGTCTTGAGAATCCACGCAGCTGACATTCTTTTCAGCTCCGTATTTCTCTACTCTCATCTGTTTGTCTTTCTCAATATTGATAAGCTGTGTAAGTTTAAGGTCGCAATATTGGGTAGCCTGCTGTATGCGCAAGTTGTCCAACCCAAAATCATTACCCATATTATTGTAGGTAGTAGCGGCAATATTTACGATGCGCACCAAAAGTTTATCATCGGTGAACCCTGTTACTTGGTTTTCGGCAAACGAAGCTTTGAAGTTCGCCCACGTAGCACCGTTGGCAACAGCCCCTACCACACTGCTATTAAGCACTGTTCCATCTTCCTTGCAGAGGTCTACTCTCAGGCGTGCTGGCACAGCAGTAGAACCCGCTGGGAAGAAGCTCGCTGCATCAAAGCTCACTTCCATAGCTGTTTTAGAAAGTACTCCTGTGAGGAGTTTCTTATAGATTACCTCGTTTCCTCCGTTACCAGCTACGGCCATATAGCGTCCACCAGTAGCATCGGTAGGCATTGTAGGTTGCCATCCTGTTTTAGTAGCAGCTTGCTTGGTGAGAATATGTTGGCCATCGCCTACACTATTGTTGGGCGAGCAGAACATATCACCGCTGTTGGCACTTGGCAAACATTCAGTAGCCGTAGCAGTTCCAAAGTCCTCAGTGAAGAGTACATTCGGAGTAGTTGCCGCATTTGCAGGACGGTAGTACACTGTAAGGGTATGTACCCCTGGCGACAATAGACGTTGGATAGCACCTCCTGTTAGCGGCTGCTTGTTGCTGTCGTCTATAGTGTACTCATAAGTTTGCGAAGCAGTAGCCGATACGGTAATAGTTACCAAACCATAGCCATTGTCGCAGCGGTAGTTCACAGGGCTAAGAGTTATATTAGGAATAGGCGTTGCTTCTGTCTCTATAGGAATAGACACGCGGCAATCCTTACTATCTTTCACATATACAACAGTATTCCCTGCCACAAAACCTATATTGGTAGCTACATAAGTAGCCTCCCCATCAAAACTGTAGCGGTAAGGAGGGTTGCCTCCTGAAACATTGTTCACCGATACCTTGTATTGGTTACGAGCTGTATCGCAAGAGCGGTCAGCTACTACCCCTGCATAGGCGCGTAGCGGTGCTTGGGTAGGAAGAATAACGATAGGTTTCTTAGTGAAAGTACAAACATTTCCTGCTATGTTCGATTGCATTTCAATCTCATAGGTACCCGCTGGCAAGTTCGTAAACAGTCCTCCTGCACTACTGCGTGGTGAAGCGAGACGCGCACCATTTTCATCCAAGGTGTACAACTTAATAGTGCGGTTTTGGTTCTGGCTACCTGGCGCAAATATCATATTGATGTGCCCTGTATTAGGATTGCCTTCGCACTGAATTTCTTGAGTAGCCGAAACAGTAAAGTTATGTGGTGAAGGAGGTGCAATAGTAATCTTATTGGTCAAAGCAAAAGCTCCTGTACGGCTATCCCCTACTAAGAACACATATTCACCAATACGGGTGATGTTTGGAATCTCTACGGCTACACCAGTAGGCTGAGAGCTGAGCTGTATCGCCTTATAGTTAGTAGCAGCCAAAGCAGTTTGCTCATCGGTGTATTGTTTTTCACCATCTATAGTCCAGATGTAGTAACGATAAGTAGGACTACCACCTTGGGCGCGAAGGTGCAACTTCGCTGTGTTGCAATCTTTAAAGCCTTGGAAAACTGCTGTAGCAGTCATATCCACCACTTTAGTAATAGTAACTTCCCCTTCAAAAGTACAACCGTTAATTTGAGGAGAGAATGCTTCAATGCGGTAATCTCCAGCGTCTAAGTTATCAACCACATAATTGTTAGTGTTGATGATTTCAGTGCGGAGCAAATTCCCATCTTTGTAAATCTTTAGATTGTAGCTTACCCCATTAGCACTAAGGCGCAAACGAACGCTACCGCGTTGGAAGTTTGATTCCGGTTGTATATCGGTAAGGGTACCGCTAAGCGACCCTTTGAAAACCTCAAAATAGAAACTTTGGTTACAGCCGGTACTAGTCAGTTTTAAGCGATATTTACCGGGGTTAGACACCAAAAGGTTATGATTAGAATGCAAAGTACTCCAGCAATTATCACCCGTATTTCTACATTCATTGCTATCGGTACAACCTCCATTCCACATTTGCCACTCAAAAGGAGTATTGCGGAAATCTACTGCAATGGTCTTCTCATTTTCTCCACAGAGGTAGAAATGACTCGTCCAAGTATTATTGTCAGGACAAGTAACCCCTACGTTCTGAGCTTGAGCGCGAATAGGGTCAGCGGTAGGTGCCATTGGCTGATAGTTGATAGTCTCTACCGTCTTAACAGTAGAACCTTGGCAAAGAGTAGTTTTCTCTACTTTGTAAACCCCAGCAGCCAGCGCCGTATAGGTGCGATTAGTCTCACCTGGCAAAAGCACTCCATCTTTAAACCATTGGTAGGTATTGAACGAACCAATAGCCTCAAAAGTAACCGCATCAGTACCGCAGAAAATCTCTTCGCGGTTGCAGTGGGTAGTATCTACCGTCATAGAAGTAGTGCCTGTAACCACTTGTAGCGATAGCGGACAAGAAGAGGGACCTCCTGCAAAAGCAATAGAGACATCTGTCTTGAGGAAGTTCGCACAAGATTGTAGTATATCTGTACAGTTCCCTTCTATAATCATTGGAATCCTAATCACACGCTTAGGGTCTCCTAATTTAAGTGTCGAGTTGTAAGGCTTCCCATAGTTCATAGCTCCTATAAGGAACTGATATTGCTTAGTTGTCGAATTGTAATTGGCTATCGGATAAGGATTTTGCCAAGAACCGTCGCCCGTCTGGGTTAAATCAGTATTAGAAGTGTTTATCTTTAAAACACTGTTTTTAGGCAAATCAAGCGTAATAGTTGCTGAACTAATATTTTCAGAACCTACATTCTCGTAAGAAAGTTCGTAATAGAACTGCTCATTCACCCCTGCTTGGGTAATAGTATTGCCCAAGTGGTCAGTGTACCGGTGCGACATATTTAGCTTAATAGCATTAGACTTCACTGTTACCGTAAAGGAACAAGAACGAGTATTGCCATTAGGGTCAGAGAAATTGTACACCACTTGATGAATACCAATAGGGAACATATCCCCAGGGTTATGTGTTTTGGTAACAGTAACAGCCCCTTTACAAGAAGGAAATGCTTCTGGTTCACGCCAACGCACCATCTTACTACATTGTCCCACATCCACTACTACAGTAATATCATTCGGACAAGGTGTCTTTATAAAAGGAGGCTCATCGGCAGGAGGCATCACTACAGTAGCTGTCTGAGAGTACACCGTAGTATTATTACAGCCTATCCCTGGTTTTATAGTGTATTTCGCCAAATAAGTAGTGGTAGTATGGATAGCTTCCCAGAAACTTGAACCTGTTTTAATAGGTGCTGTAGTAGTAGGCTGTCCATTGTCATCTAACTTAAACCAAGAAACATCAAAAATATGCTCTGATAGTCCTAATTTCACCCGAGCTTGATCTCCTCGGCAGAAAGGAATAGGACGGTCAATCACCAAATAAGGTTCAAAAGCTTTTTCTACGTTGATGTCTACTCCTTTGGTAACATTCCTACAGCGGTGAATAGTCTCAATTTCGTAATAGCCAGTTGTCAGACCTCTAAACAAGTGGAAATATTTCGTATTAGCAGGAGTCGTACCCGCATAGGTTACCTCATCTATTTTCGTAGAAGTAGTTGCTGTAGCGGTAGCCTTCTTGTAAAGTTTAAAGGTAAGAGGAAAGAATACCTCTTCACCTGTTACGTCTACAGCTATTACCCCTGTATTGCTTCCTCTGTCGCAAATCACAGGATTGACCGTAGGATTAATCAACTTTAAATCTGGTATCGTAATTTCCTTGGCGTAATTATCATAGTCGTAATATAAATAAGGCGTTGTAGGGTCTGTTAAACTGTAATAAGTATAATCAGTAGCATTATATTTAATATAAGCATACCCTCTGTAAGAAGTAATCAAATCAGTGAATATGCGGTATTTTCCAGGCAATAAGTTCGGAAACTCACCAGAGTGCGCTCTTATATAATTATACCCATTGGCCATCTTTACTTCTTGCCAAGTTTTACGGCCATACTGGTCTTCTACCTCCTTCTGCAAATAAACATATTCTAACTGATTAGAAGGTTTATTAAACACATTTCTACCTATATTGTAGCTAATCTTAGCAATCTCGCAATCACGTGTAAAAGAAAGCGAAGGATTATAAGTAGTCCCTGGCAAGAAATATTGTTTAGTAGTTGTATTGCCACAAGCGTCTGTTACAGTGATGAGATAATTACCTGTAGGCAAGTTTGTATACCCACTGCTAGTGCTTTCAAGAGGAAAAGTAATAGTGCGGGTTACGGTTTTACCTATCCCTATAAAGCCTTGATAGGTAACCGTCTTCGTACCATCGGCAGGTTCCACCTTAAACTTCAAAGGAGTAAAAAAGTTAGAACTTGAATAACTTATATAGAAAGCCCCTGTACCCGCATAAGCCCCATAACCTATGCGCACATCATCCCATATTTTATTGATAGGTCTATTCTGTATAGTTAAAGGCCCAGTAGTAGTATGAGGAGGTTTAGATACTATAAAATCACAAGAATATATATCTTGACAACCTACAGATGGCTTGTTTTTATAAACATAACGATAGGTAGCTCCATCTACTGTAGGATTATTTCCTACCTCATCTACCCAAGAACTCCCTACTTTGCGCTGCAATGTCAAATTTGTATATCCATTGAGGAAACCATAAACCGACACATATCTAGCTTCTCCTGTGTTCACATCAGGAAAATTAGCAGTTCTATCTGTGTTGTAATTACTATAATAAGCCGATAAATACCCTGGTTCCACCACTTGCGTTTGAGTGCCACAAGTCAGTTCTCTCCAATAAGTTCTACCTCCCCAAGAATTATTATAGCCTCGTATATAAGTATTACATCCCCCCGTTGGCATATCCAACTGTTGGTCAAACCTATAGCGTTCGCGAATCGTATTCTTAGGCCCTTTGATCACCAATTCTATCTCATCTCCTTTGGCAAAAGGATAATTAGGTACTACATAAGCCGCACTGTAATATGAAGCACTACAATTAAATGTAGAAGAAATATCAATAGGAGCCTTAGATGAGTTTTTAAAGTATACCATCGCAGTGCCCGGTTGTTTAAACCAGTCATTCAGCTCTGTGCAATAGTTGTCCAACCCCGAATACAAATAATTACTGTCATTTCTCACGAGATAAAAGCTCATATTGTAGTTACTACAATTATTAGCACTTTTATACATTTCTCGCTTGTACATCTTTATGTTTATACAGTCCACCGTATAGCGGTAGCGAGCCGCTGGTATCTGAAAACTTGGCCAACGGCGCGTTTCACCGCACTGGTCGCCTATATTGGTTTTGTCCTTTATCTGTACAATAATTTGGCTATTAGGTTGCACTGCATTATCTCTAAATTCTATGTAATCAGAATAAGGATTCGTAGGACGTGCAAAAGTTTGGGTAGCAGCCAATAGTGTACCATCCATTTTGTACAAGGTTACTTCAAAAGGTCCTACCCCGCCACCTATCAGCTGGAACCGAACGCCTCCATCTCGTACACCACCACCACAAAGACTCACCGGCTGTATAGCCTGTAAGTTTTGTATTTTCATTGGCACATAGTTAGATTCTACCGTAGCTTCCTCTTCGGTATAAGCCCCCGTATCTTGGTCGCGCACAATAATTTTGTACTTTACTTTTTCGCCATTTTGCGCTGCTTCCAAGTTATAGAAAGTATACTCGGCAGGATACCCTACCATCGGGTAGATATCACCCCCTTTGCCGGGACCTTGTATCTCAATAAGGTACCTATGTTTTGTTTTACCACAAATTGCCTCAGGATAATTAGGCATTTCTCTGGCAACCACTTTTAGGTGGTTGTCATTAATACACTGCCCCTTAATAGGAGTAATTTCCACCTGAATACATTGGGCATAACCCGTTGCGGCAAAAATTAAAACTAAAATTGCTGTTAGAAACTTTTTCATCACGTTCAAATAGTGTTAATGCCACAAAGGTAGTTCATTTTTCTCAGCTAACAAAAGCCCCTCCCCCGTTTTTGTTTCCTCAAAGTACCTAACCATTATAAGTTAATTATTTTCAAATAGTTACAGAACGTTAAATTATTGTTAAAGTTTCAAACTACTATCGCTCTAAGAAGCAAGAAGAAAAGTTATAAGCTAAACCAACCCTGCGCAGTTAAAAACTGAAAAAGAATTTTTTTCTACAAGAACCATCTCGAAGCTACACCGAAGACAAAGTGAAGACAAAGTGAAGACGAAGCTCACCCCCAGCCATTCCCCAATTTCTATAAAACGTCCCAAAAACAGAAAAACAATCTCCTCTCCTCCCATTACCTAGCCGTGCAACTTAGGCTATCACTATCTCCCGTACGGTTCGCAGCACAACGCATCACTTCGCTCCCTAATTGCAAGCTGAGAAAATCGTTTCGCTGAGAGTGCATTATGCGTTCATCTTTCGATTCTTAGCTTTTTTCATTCCAAATTTCATTGTTTTTTTTGCCATTTCCAAAAATATCACTATCTTTGCCGTTGCAATAAAGCACCCAAATTTATATTTTAAGAAAAAAAGGTTATATGACTACATTAGTAATTCTGGCAGCTGGTTTAGGAAGCCGCTTTGGCTCAGACAAACAATTAGAAAACATTCACAACGGCAATGCCCTTTTTGATTACAGCATTTACGACGCTCTACAAGCAGGTTTTGATAATATCGTACTCATCATTCGCCACGAAATAGATGAACTGACACGCCAACACTTAGAAAGTCGTTTTAACAACGTCCCAATTACTTATGTATACCAAGATGATTTCAACCCTGAAGGCATAGAGCGCAAAAAACCTTGGGGAACAGGCCACGCAATGCTCTGTGTGAAAGACATTGTAAAAAACCCTTTCCTAATCATAAATGCCGATGATTATTACGGCAAAGAAGGCTTCCGCCTAATGTACGAAGCCCTAAATAACGAAAAAGAAAAGACATTCTTCTCAGGTGGCTATCTGCTCAAAAACACCCTCAGCGAGAACGGCACTGTATCGAGAGGCATCTGCGAAGTAGACGAAAACCATCACCTGCTCTCTATCAATGAAGCAACCAAGTTGCGCAAAATAAACGACACTACCGCTATTGACGAAGCTACCCAAACCGAATATCCTCTAAGCACCTACGTTTCTATGAACTTCTGGGGGTTCACCCACGAAGTATTAGACCTTGCCGAACACTTTTTCCAAGCTTTCGTAGCCGAACATCGCCACGACCCAAAAGCTGAGTTCTACATCCCTATGGTCGTGCAACATGCTATCAAGGATTACGGATACCGTTTGGAAGTGCTCCCCAACCACGACAACTGGTTCGGAATGACTTACCACGAAGATTTGGCAATGGTTAAAAACGAAATAGAGAAACTCGTAGCACAAGGTGCTTACCCCGAAAAGTTTTAAACAAAGATGAAAGAAATAGCCCAACAATTTGAACTGAAAGGAAATATCCTTTCTATCGAACCATACGGAAACGGCCACATTAACCGTACTTATTTAGTAAAAACTACCGACACCCACTATATCCTACAAGGCATCAACAGCAATGTGTTCAAAACCCCCGACTGTATCATCCAAAACATCGAACTCCTTTGGGAAACCGAACCCGACAACCAAGTCATTCTGCCAATGATGCCAGCCCTACAAGGGGGACACTCTGTAACTGCCGAGAACATTGTGTGGCGCGTATTCCCTTTTGCTGAAGGCTACACCTCCTACGAGTTCATCGAAGAACCTTGGCAAGCTGAAAAAGCAGCTACCGCCTATGCTACTTTTATGAAAACCTTTGCCGATATCAACACAGACAAACTACAACCTACCATTCCCAACTTCCACAACGGGCACTTGCGCTTCCAACAGCTCGAAGATGCCTATGCACAAGCCACCGAGGCTCGCAAAAACAAAGCCCAAAAGCTTTACGACTTTGCCAAAAAACACAAGGTAATCTTTGACCTTATCCAAAAAGAAGTAGACGAACAGCGAATCCCCATACGCGTTACCCACAACGACACTAAAATTAACAACGTACTCATCAACAAAGAAGCCCCCGATGATTTCAGAGTAATAGACCTCGACACCGTAATGCAAGGCATACTCCTCTACGACTTTGGCGATATGGTGCGCTCTTCAGTGAGCCCTACCGAAGAAAACGAAGCCGATGACACCAAGATTGTTTTCAACACTCACTTCTTCGAAGCGCTCTGCAAAGGTTTCTCAGTGATGAACCCTGTGATGACAGCTTCAGAGAAAGCTCACATCGTAGACGGAGCCAAGTATATGATATTCATTATCGGCATTCGTTTCCTTGCCGACTATTTTAATAACGACATCTATTTTAAAACCTCATACCCAGAGGAAAACTACATACGCGCTCGTAACCAATTTGTGCTATTCGAACGCTTAGAAGACAAAGAGAGCGAATTGAGAGCTATTGCAAGAAAATATTTTAAATAAACTTTTAGTTATTAGTCACTTTCTAACGACTAACGACTAATAACTAACAACTAAAAAAGAATAATATGAAACACTTAGAACGAAAGTTTCAAGAAGTATTCGGCGCACCTGCCGAAAAGCTTTTCTTCGCACCTGGCCGTGTGAACCTCATCGGTGAACATACCGACTACAACGGCGGTAACGTATTCCCTTGCGCTATTGACAAAGGTACTTATGGACTAGTAAGCAAACGTGCTGACCGCAAATTCCGTATGTATTCCGAAAACTTTGCCTCTCTCGGCATAATGGAATTCACCTTAGAGGAACTTACTAACGACAAAAAACACGATTGGGCTAACTATCCTAAAGGCGTGATTAAAATGTTCCTTGAAGCAGGACAAAAAATTGACACTGGCTTCGACATTCTCTTCTCTGGGAATATCCCTAACGGCGCAGGGCTCTCTTCTTCTGCTTCTATTGAGATGCTTACCGCTATCGTGTTAAAAGACCTCTTCCAGCTTACTATCGACCCAGTAGAAATGGCGCAATTAGGCAAAAAGACAGAAAACCTATTTATTGGAGTAAACTCTGGTATTATGGACCAATTTGCAGTAGCAATGGGCAAGAAAGACCACGCTATCCTATTAGATTGCAACACCCTCAAATACGACTATGTGCCTGTAGTGCTGAAAGACGAGGTAATCGTGATTGCTAATACTAACAAGCGTCGTGGTCTTGCCGATTCTAAATACAACGAGCGCCGTGCAGAATGCGACGAAGCCTTAGCCGAATTGCAAACCAAATTGCCTATCAAAGCCTTAGGTGAACTCTCTATTGAAGATTTTGAAGCTAACAAAGACCTCATCAAGAGCCCTATTCGTCAAAAAAGAGCTAAACACGCTGTATACGAAAACCAACGTACCCTCAAAGCTCAAAAAGAACTTTCTGCAGGCAACTTGGCTGAATTCGGAAAACTAATGAACCAATCACACATTTCTTTGCGCGACGACTACGAAGTAACAGGGGTAGAACTTGACACCCTTGCAGCCTTAGCTTGGGAACAACCCGGCGTAGTAGGTTCTCGTATGACAGGCGCTGGCTTTGGCGGATGCACTGTCAGCATCGTAAAGAAAGACAAAGTAGATGACTTTATCAAAAATGTAGGCGAAGCGTACAAAAACAAAATAGGCTATGCTGCCGACTTCTACATTGCCTCTGTAAGCGACGGAGCTAAAAAACTATAATTTTAAACTTATATGATTCAAATCAACAAAAGCCTGTTCGGAGATTTCAACGGACAGGCTGTCTATCAATATACCCTACAGAACGCTAACGAATTCCGCGTGTCTGTTTTGAACTTAGGCGGTACCATTACCGAAATAGCTGTAAAAGACCAGCATAATACACTGAAAAACGTTGTTTTAGGCTATGCACACTTAGAAGATTACATCGGCAATGGAGCTTATAACGGTGCCACCATTGGCCGTACTTCAGGACGCATCCACAACGCTGCTTTCACTATTGATGGCAACACCTACCACCTCTTTAAAAACAACGGCGAAAACTCGCTACACGGTGGCAAAGAAGGTTTCAGCAGTAAGATTTTCAGTGTAAAAGAGCTCCCCAACGGACTAGAAATGCACTACACAAGTCCCGATGGCGAAGAAGGCTACCCTGCCACTGTAGATTTCAAGGTGATTTACACAATTACAGAAGACAACAGTCTCTCAATAGTTTATGAAGCTGTTGCCGATGCCAAAACCTACCTAAACATCACCAACCACAGCTACTTCAACCTTTCAGGTGATATGCAGCAAAATGGCGATACTCAAGTACTCCAAATCGCTGCCGACAATGTTTGTGAGCTAGCCGATGGTCTCATCCCTACTGGGAACTACATTGCTGTCGAAGGCACAACTTTCGACCTTCGCCAAGGAAAACAAATTGCCAAAGGAATTGCCGAAGGGCACCCACAGTTTGAAATCACCCGTGCATACGATCACCCTTTTGTGCTAAACCACAGCGGACTTCAAGGGGCACCTCAATTAGTACTACATTCTCCTCATAGCGGCATCACTATGGAGGCCTATACTACCCAGCGCGTAGCTGTCATTTATACCGGTAACTTTTTAGACGAAGTGCCTGTGTTTGACAAGGTGTGTACTCCGCAAGAAAAACCTGCTAAAAACCCTCGTTTTGTAGGCGTAGCTATTGAAATGCAAGACTTCCCCGACGGCATCAATCAACCTAAATTTGCAGTTCCTCTCTTAGAAAAAGGAGAAGTGTACAAACACGAGACTATTTATAAATTCAGCTGTCGTTAGTCACTCGTAAGCTGACGACTAACCTCTAACGACTACAAAAATGAATATTCATATTGAAATAGAAACCCTCATCACCTATGCCATATCGCACGGACTGGTGAAGGAAGACGACCGTATACTCGTTACCAATGCAGTTTTAGAAAGTATTGGTTGCGATAGTTATACTGAGTTCACAAAAGAAGAAAGCGAACTAATCGCCAAAAAGGCAGCCGAGATAGTCTACCCTACCGAAGTCTTGGACAAGATTGTAGAGTGGGCTGCCCAAAACGGACAGCTTCCTACTGATACACTTACTTTCCGAGACCTACTGAATTCCAAAATTATGGGGCAAGTATTACCTCGCACATCGGCTATCCGCAAAGACTTCTGGGCAACCTATCAGCATAGCAAAGAGGAGGCTACCCAGCACTTCTACGAGCTCAATAGGCAAAGCAACTATATTCGCACCGATAGAATTGCCAAAAACTTTGGTTGGGAATACCCCAGCCCTTATGGCGATTTAGAAATTACTATCAACCTTTCTAAACCAGAGAAAGACCCTCGTGATATTGCTGCCCAAAAAGATGTGGTAGCCACTAACTACCCAAAATGTTTGCTCTGTAAAGAGAACGAAGGCTATATGGGACGTGTAAACCACGCCGGACGCCAAAACTTGCGCACGATTAAGCTGGATTTAGCCAATGAGGAATGGTTTTTCCAATACTCCCCCTACATCTATTACAACGAGCACTGCATTGTCTTCTCTAGCGAACACCGACCAATGAAAATTGACAAAGCTTGCTTCGAACACGTATTAGGCTTTGTAGAACAATTCCCACATTACTTTCTCAGCTCCAATGCCGACTTGCCTATCGTAGGAGGCTCCATCCTCTCTCACGACCATTTTCAAGGAGGGCGACATATCTTTCCAATGGAAAAAGCAAGTATAAGAGAAAGTGTGAAATTCAAGGGGTTTGAAGAAGTAGAAGCAGGCATTGTAAATTGGCCTATGAGTGTATTGCGCTTGCGAGGCGACAAAGACCGTCTAATAGCCCTAGCCGATAAGATTTTACAATCGTGGATAAACTATAGCGACGAATCCTTAGGCATCTATTCACATACCAACGGGGTGCGCCACAACACAATCAACCCCGTAGCGCGCTTTAAAAATGGAAAGTATGAACTTGACTTAGCTTTGCGCAACAATCGCACCGATGAGCAACACCCTATGGGTATCTTCCATCCTTATGAGCATCTACACAATATCAAAAAGGAAAACATTGGTATCATCGAAGTAATGGGGTTAGCCATTCTACCAGGTAGATTAAAAAGTGAAATGGCAAGCATCAAAACTTTACTTTGCCAAGCGATAGAAGCAAACAAGGGCTTTGCTATAGTATATGATCAAATGGATGCCGATAGCTCTCTACAAAAACATACCCAGTGGCTACAACGCTACCTTAGCGCCTCCCCCACCCCACTGACCAAAGAAGGGGTAGACACTTTTATCAACAACATCATTGGCGATACTTTCTGCGAAGTATTAGAGAACTGTGGAGTTTTCAAAAACACCCCTGAAGGAAACGAAGGATTCAAAAGATTTATAAATCAAGTTTAAAAAGAAAAACGAAGGAGCAAGCAAGTTTCTTTCTTTGACACATACAACAAAAAA
>CAUQNY010000001.1:0-87165 GCA_963519425.1 uncultured Capnocytophaga sp. | reverse complement strand
TATTGACTACTACTACCTCTATTGTAGGGTCTTGTAGCATCTCTTCTACCGAGCGATATAATATACTATCCGGATAAAGCGCACGCGATTCCTCGCGATGGCGTTCTACTATCGCATAAAGGTGCAAGTGCGGGTGTTGCGCTATAAAAGGCGCGTGAAATACCCGCCCGCTCATTCCAAAACTTGCAAGGGCAATGTTCATTGTTAGTACGTTAGTACATTAGTTGTTAGTACATTAGTTGTTAGTACATTAGTTGTTAGTACATTAGTTGTTAGTTACTAGTCGTTAGTATATTGGTCGCTTTCTAACGACTAAAGACTAATCCCTAACGACTAAAGACTAATCTCTAACGACTAATCCCTAACGACTAATACTCCGTAAAGGTTATTAAAAATTGCTTCAACTTTAGTGTAATCACTTTGGCGGATAGACAGATGCAGCTCACAACTTTCAGTTAGGTGCTGTGCGCTAACCGTCAGGTTTTGTTCTTTTACTACGCGCATCACTTTGTTCATCAAAGGGTAGTCAAAGCGGATTACCAATTCTTCAGTGATGAGTTTTTCTTCTATTTCTGTTTCTTGCAGGGTAAGCTGGGCAGTAGTTTTATAGGCTTGCACCAATCCGCCTACTCCCAATTTGATACCCCCGAAATAGCGCACTACTATCACCAATACATTAGTAAGCTCAAACGACTGTATTTGCCCATAGATAGGTATGCCAGCAGTATTGTTGGGTTCTCCATCATCATTCGCGCGATAACGCAGGTGCCTACCATAGCCTAATTGCCACGCATAGCACCAATGGCGTGCCGAGAAGTGTACCTTCTTGACCGCCTCCAGGTGGGCTTTTATCTCTTCTTCAGAAGAAACAGGAAAAGCATAGCCTAAAAACTTGCTGCTTTTCTCCTTGAAAATTACCTCCTCTATAGGAGCTGTTATCGTTTTATAGGTATCCAATTTTAGTCGTTAGTCATAGTTATTAGTCATTAGAGGTTAGTAGCTTGATAGCTACTAACCTTTAACTAACAACCACTAATTAAAAGTATATTTTACAGAAACACCTGTTCTTAGCGTAGTCATTGGGAAAGCCGTAGAAATAGCCGATTTAGAGAAATTGTATTGGAAGTAGTACGATGCCAATAGGTTTCTACTCAAGGCGTATTCGGCCGAGAAGTTGCCCAACCAAGAAGTTTGTCCTGCGGTTACTTGGTTGTTGAAAATCTCCATATTTCTAATCACTGTAAATTCTTTTAGGTAAGACAGTGTGCCCTTGAACACCAAGTCGCTTTTTAAGGTCGTTTGGCTGCCATTAATGCGGGTAACAAAGCTTAGGTCTTTAAACCGATAGCCCAACCCAAATTTGTATTCTTTGCGAAGTATTTCGGTTAGATAGTCGTTGTCTAAGCTGATGGAAATAGTACGGTCTCGGTTGAACTCTGCCAATAGGCTCATAGAGTTTTTGAGTTCCATATCAGCGCGTAGCAGAGGGTTAAACTGCTCTACAAGAGTAACAGTTGTAAAGAGTTTATCGTTCAGATAGTCGCCTGCTACGTTCTTCTTGTTAAGGTCAGCAAAGTCGTAATCCAAGTTAGTTCGGAACTCGCTGAGCGAATAGCTCGCACGGTAGCCGTGAGCCAACGAGAAGCGGCGGAAGCTGCTCTTAATGATAGGTACTCTCATAAGTCCTGTATAGCGCATATTCCATTCCGGTATAGGGATATTCTTAAATGCATCAAGCGAAACCCCGCTGGCACTGCCCCCCGAATAGGCCGCAAAGAAAGCAGGAATCATTACCGCTTGATTTTTCTTGCTGAATCCTTTAGGGAAGCCCTCAGCATCTACATCTGCAGGATTGAGGCCGCGTTCAGATGCCAGGCGGCGTGCTACAGTCAGCCTATTGTCCTTAAAGCGTTCAAAGGCGGCAGAGTGGTACTCATCAATCTTATTGAAGGTCGTTGCCAATAGGTTTGTCGATATATTGAAACTACCTACTTGGTTGCCTACCAATTTGTTGTATACAAAGTTGCGAACCTCGAAAGTCTCGGTGTAGTTTTCGGTGTACTGCCTATTAGCTTTTAGGTTGATTTGCAGGTCGGGCATAGGCTGCAAGTTAGCGGTAAGCAGCAGCTGCTTTTGTTGCGAACTTATATAGCGGTCGTTAAAGTCAGGAAACTCGGTGAGGTAACCATTCTTTGCCATCTCGTAGCGCAAGTCGGTTTGGTCGCCAAACATAAAGCCTGCTGAAGGTTTTAAAGTGCCCAAGAAACCTATCTGCTGCGTGTACCCTGGGATAGTGCGTGCGTTGGTAACCGAATAGTTTATTCCTGCGGTCTTAAACATCGTCAGAAGCGATTTTCCTACGCTCGCTTTCTCGCCTCTTGGAGTAGGTTTGATGCCTACATAGCGGTACAATTGGTCGAAAGTGAGGTTCGCAGTCAGGTTGTGGGTATTCCCGTTTTGCAAGGTGTTGAGCTCTTGTCGTGCCAGTTGCAACAGGGTTTGCGAACCGCGCTGGTAGTCAAAATCTCCTGAGTAGGTGTAGTTGGCCCTGATAAACTGCAAGTATGGGAATTTGGCAAAAGGCAACTCATAGTTCACTTGAAATTTAGAGAAGAAATGGTCGGGGGTACCCAAATCCCAGAAGTTAGACCACAAACTCACATTCTTGTCTACCCCAGAGATGTCGCCATTGCTGTCGTACACATAGTAGTTGCGAATGATGCTGTTGTTAGTCGCGTTAAAGTTAAGTCGCAACGACTTGGTTAGGTTAAAGTTCACTGCGTACTGATGGTTCATTAGGTAGTTGCGCTGCTGAAGTTCGGGCAGGGCTTTCTGCTGACTCGCATTTACGCCTTCAAAATGAACATCGCGGAATAGTTGCTTAGTGAACGAGCGATTCAGATCTGCTGCAAACATAATATTGGTAGGCAGTAGGTTCAGATTCACATCCGATAGCCATAGCCAATACTTTTTGCCTGAAAAAGTAGCTCTTTTTTTGAAAGGCTCTAGAGGGGCAGGCTTGAAATTGTAGTTGTACATAAAACCTGCTCGCACTTGCTGTTCATCTTCATAGCTCAGCTCGTAGTCGCGGTGGTTTTTCTCGTTGTAGGCGTAGTTGAAGGTAAAGTTTTCTATGTTGTAAAGATGGTTCTTTTGCCCTTCTCCTAAGTTCTTTTTCACACCTATTAGGTTGATGCCGCGTCTTAGCGTAAAGTCTTCTGCCTGCTCCCGTATGATTTCTCTCTCGCGTGCATTTTGGGCTACCTCCAAGCGGTCTTTTAGCTTGATATCTTGATACACAGGGTCGTATTCTGGGGTCGAACGCTTTTGCGAGTGGTTCAATCCCACAGGAATCTGTATATTCCATTTCTTAGGCAAGAGTTTGCCCGCATTGATGTTCATCATCAAGTCGTATTCTTGTGTGCTTTCCAAGGCGCGCTGGTTCGGAGCTTGGTCTACAGCGCCAAAACCTACGGTGTGCATACGGCCTGTGGCCGAGATATTCAGTAGTTCTGAAGCATTAGCATCTAATGAGCCCACAGCAGCCCAGCCACCGTGGTTCTCCAATTCGGCCACACGTAGTTCGTTAAACCAAAACTCTCCGCTTAGGTCGTGCCCAGAGGCGTTCTTGATACCCAACATCACCGCGCGCACGCTGCCCAACGATGGATTCCCTTTAATCACATAGCGGTTTTGCCCTGCTATGTGGGGGGTACTTTCAGGATGGCTGATAGGGTTGAAGTTAGCGTCGTAGTAGCTTTCTTCGTTCATTGCGCCCGTGCTTCTCAGCTTGATAGCTTTTAGGCGTGTCAGTACATCCATCGGGATGTTCAGCTCGTTGGCTTTAGGCCAGATTAGATAGTCGGCCGAGGCGCCCGCAGGAGTTACTTGTAGCGGAATTTCCACTTGATAGTAGTTCTGGTTGAAGTCAGTACCTATCCGCAAGAAAGCTACAGCCTGTCGGTCGCTCAGAGGATTGTTTTTGTACTGCTCAGCGTGTACAAACATCTTGATATACTTGTATTGCCGCAGGTCAAAGCGCAAAGCCTTGTACACCGCACGGCTATCCTTGTCTTTCAGCTTGCGCACAATGTACGAGAGGGCTTGTTCGTTTTGTTCTACCAAGGTATTGTTGGTATTGATGCGTTGGCGGTTTACCCCTGGCGGCATGCGGTAGGGGATAGGTTGGCGGTTTTCGTTCTCAATGAGGTTCACCGAGTTGATTTCTACCGTAGTTCCAGAGTTGATGCCTATTTGGTCGTTTAGCGCATAGTTGTAGTAGCGCCAGTCGCCTCGAATCAAGTCGAGGGTACCGAAACGCAAGAGCATATCATTTTGGAAACCTGTTAGGTACATACGCATATGCGTCATTGCGTTGATGATGTTTATTTGGTCAGTTTTAGAAACTGTTCCTACGGGGAATTTATAACCTTCTCGCCATAGGTCGCCACTAGCGATAGGTATCTTGTATTGTATCCAGCGGGCAGATACTCGTTGGCCATTGGGTGCTTCTACTGTTACATTGCGAATGTCGTTCACATATTTGTCGTTCGTGCTAATACCTGGGTGGATAGGTACGCGGTACTCCAAATAGTTGTTAGAAGTGTTCATCGTGTAGTCCCCGTTGATGTCTTCCGTATCGGGCAGCGTAGTCGAGCCTCTGTTGTCGTTAGAAACAGCTACCGGCGAGTTGCCTTGGGTGCCATTGTAGTTGTAATAGCGGTTTAAGATACCTCCATTGCGTGCCAAAAAGTACTCGTAGTTGTCCAAAGCAGGGTCATTAGCCGAGCTCGCTACGTTGTTCGTGTAGATAGCTGCCTCATCAGCATCGTTTAACCCGTCCAACCCGATGTCTTGCAGATTGCGGTTCGCCGAACTTTGGTCAAAAGCATATACTAGCGATTGGGCAGCAGGTACTTTCCCCCAGCTCGACCTATTCACGCTCGCAGTCGAAGAGAGTCCTGGCAAGCCGTTTTCATACTGCTTGCGGCCATCTTTCAGTACGTCTTCCGAGATGTTCCCTAAGTTGAATACTAGCTCACCAGCACCGCTATAGCCTCCAGTGTAGTAAGGATCCATCACCCAGAATTGCAAAAACTCTATGTTGCTCTCTTGGAAGTCCGAATAGCTCATTCCGCGCATAATGCCCGCCCATTTGTTGTTGGCAGTGCGAGACCCAAAGTTAGGGTCGTTGTTATAAGGCCCTTTGGCTGAAGGGTAATAGGCCAAGTCTAAAGTGCTCTGTACAAGCGATTGCCCTTGCGCTACTTGTTGTTGTGGGAAAAGCTCCTCTATGTAGATGCGGCGTGTACTGTTCTTAGAAATCTCATTTGCCCCTATTTCCGATGGCTTTTGGGCAGAATAGAATACTGGGTCAATCGTATACCACGCCATTTTGGCACGCCCATAACCATTCACAAGGTTAGCGTTGTCATTGGGGTCGTTCCCATAAAGATTTTGTACGGCCGAACTATTTCTACCCCCTGAAGTACCAAATTCCAAAGGAGTACTAGCCAACTTCCACGCCAAAGGCGAACGCATATCTATAGTAGCTTGGGCTGCCTCAAAATCGTCCAAATACACAGTAGTCTCACCGTCAAAATCATCAGCTTTCGGCGTGCTAGCCATCAGGTAAGCAAACTCTCCTCGAACCGATAGGTTAGAAGGTGCATCACTCTTGATGGTCGGTAGGCGGTTCACCCAGCGAGTCAAAAAAGGCAACTCGGTAGAGTAAGTACCGCCTATCCCAAAGATAGTGTTGTTCACACTCTCTTGCCCATAGCTCGTCTTTTGGGTAAAAGGACGCTCGCGTAGGTTTACAATCGCTCCGTTTACAATAAATTTGTCGCTGAACTTATGCTCTATGTTCACTCCCATAAAGCGAGTCGTTTGCCCTCCAAAAATCAGATTGTTCTCTACCGACACTTGTATGGGCAGGTTGCTAGCCTCCAAACTTGGGTTGATAATCTCTACCACCCCCGATTGATAGTCTACCAAGTAGTCAAGTCCTTCTACCAATACGCGACCGCCAGCCGTTACCCTTACCGAGCCACGAGGCACGTTGAAGGCACCCAACGAGATACCTCGCCTGCTAGAGGCCTTGTATCTTCCTTTCATCACAAACTTGTTCTTGTCGCCGTCCATTTGGGCTTGCGATTTGGTCTTGCGGTACAGAGAGCTGTACACATATTTTTGTTGTTGGATATTGTAGCTCAGAGGGTCGCGAGGTGTACTACCACCGCCCAGCGTTTTGTACAAGTATTCCCCAAAAGGCTCTACCTTAGTGAAGAAGATTTTGCCGTACTGCTCGTCTACCGTAATACCTGGCAAATAGTCAAAGAACCCATCACCTCCTGGTTGAGGGTCGTTGTATTTGTTCAAGCGGTCAAAGTGAAACAGATTTAGCAGTATCCGGTCTTCCAATCCAGCTGGCCAGTTGGGCGTATTGCCGCTATTGTCCCGCACAGGAGTTATGTAGTTGATGGGCGATGGATTAGAATAGTAGATATTCATTCGGAAGTCCTCTGCCGAAAGGCGCGCTGTACCTACCGAATACACGTTCTTCATCATCAAATCCCAGAGAGGGTCATTTACGTTTAAGCGGTTGCTTTTCAGCATCTTTAGCACCAATAGGTTGTTCGTAATAGCATTGTTGCCACCTCCGTATAGTTGGTTTGTCGTAGCCGAAATACCATCATTGGCAAATTCACCTACTTGATACACTTGATTGCCATACGTATATTGGTACGCTACCGCAAGCACCTCATCGGCACTAAGCGCAGTGCTCAGCGAGATAAATCCTAACTTAGTGTCTACCTTGTAGTCAACCCCCTCTTCCAATTTCCGAGCATTCTCTATCACAGCGTAGTCATACCCCTGACTCACATACGAACTGTTAGCGCCAAAACCTTGTTGTACAGTAGCCACATCTCGAATAGCACGCGTCAGTACAGTGTTCACCGTAGTGCCCGAGGCCACGCCTACTCCTGTAGGGTCGTAATTGTTAGCCTCGTTGCGTGGCATAAGGTTGCTACCTCCCCTGAAGAAAGAAGAAGTTACCCTACTCCCTACACGGGTGTTCGCAGCAGTAGGCTCAGCCAAGTCTTGCAATGCCAAAATATTGCGAATATTGCCCATACGGCTATTGCGGTTGGTAACCCATACCTCCAAGCGGGTAATCTGCACCTTGCTATTTATAAAAGGATAGTTCTCTAAGGCGCGATCGTATTGGTCGCGGAAGAAGTGCGCCAAGAAGAAGTTGCGGTTTTCGTCGTAGTCCAAAGCCGAGAATTCAAACTCAGTAATGGTGCCACCGCCTTGAGCGTTTACCGTCTTGCGCTCCGACTTCTGTTCTGAAAACACACCCGTAACAGTAGTCCTACCGAATTTCAGTTCTGTCTTCACCCCAAAAAGACTCTGAGAGCCTGTAATGAGCGAGTTAGAGATAGGCATCGAAATGTTACCTAACTCTATCTTTTGCACAATGTCATCCTCGTTAGGAGCGTATTCCAACTTGAAAACGTTCTGAAAGTCAAACGAGGCCTGAGTGTCGTATTGTGCGTTGAGGTTCAGTCGGGTACCAATCTTTCCCGTAAGCCCTAAGCTGATGCGTTGCTCAAAATCCAATCCCCACGAACTCCGGTAACGAGGACTCACAGCAGGGTTGTCATTACGCGTGTAGCGCACCCCAAAGTCTACCCCCACACTTCCTTGCGGAATCAAATCAATATTCTTACCACCAAAGATACTCTCAAAAAAGTCAGAGTTCACATACAAGTCCGGCAATAGGTCGCGTTGTGCTTTCTTCTGCTCCGTAGTGCTACTTTGGGTATTGGCCAGCGAAGCCAATTTGTCCTTGTAATAAAGGCTCATCCGTTCCCGCATTACCAGCGATTCATACTCTTTTACAGTCAGGTACAGAGGAGTACGCAAGTCGTATTTGCCCAATTTCTCAGTGTACACATACCTGTCCAAAGTAGGGTTG
This sequence comes from uncultured Capnocytophaga sp., assembly GCA_963519425.1. Lineage (GTDB taxonomy): Bacteria > Bacteroidota > Bacteroidia > Flavobacteriales > Flavobacteriaceae > Capnocytophaga. The sequence goes on along the minus strand of CAUQNY010000001.1, from coordinate 79,181 downwards.
TACGTATATTGCTGGACGATGCTCTTAGGCTGTGCTAAGCCCACCTGACCGATACCATTCCGCACAACCGTCTCTGTTCGAGTGCCTTCAGTAGTGTTAGTAGTTTGAGCTAGAGCTCTATAGCTCCAAATGAGTAGTATTAAAGAGGTAAGGTATAATTTCATTTTCCAAATAAGGTACATTATAGGGGGCAAAAATACAATTTTTTTTTGAAGTAACAAGCAGCTATTCAAGCTCCCATAGCTCAAAATAATTCCTCACACCTCCGATGCGTTTCACTGTCCACCCAATACCCAGTGCGCTTCCCATTTCCAATTTCAAGCACGATGCTTAAGAGAAAGAATTTTTTTCTGTCGGAACTATCTCGGAGCTATCTCGGACACATCTCGGAGCTATGTCGGAGGAAAAGTGTATTTTCACCCAGCACCACATTTCTATAAAATGACCAAAAAACAGAAAAAAATAACAAAAGCCCTAAATCCACCTTCAATTGATGAAACTTTGCAATGAAAACAGAGAGCCACTTCTTATCCTTAAAATCGTGCATTTCACCTAATTTACCAGTTATCAAATTTGCTAATTGTCAAATTATTTGTACTTTTGCCTCAAATTTCAGTAACTTAAAAAATACCCTATTATGAAAGTAACCTACTTAGGTCACGCTTGCGTGAACATTGATATCGATGGAACTTACTTCCTTGTAGACCCCTTCATCTCTGCCAACCCGCTGGCTCAACATATTGACATCAATACGCTCAAAGCAGACTATATCCTCATCACGCACGCCCATGAAGACCATATCTTAGACGTCGAAGCCATTGCTAAGCGCACAGGCGCACAACTGATTTGCAATCCCGAAATACTAGCACACTATCAAGCATTGGGTCTTTCAGGCCATTCTATGAATCTCGGTGGCTCTCACCGCTTTGTAGACGGCAAGGTCAAAATAAAAATGATTAAGGCAGAGCACTCCTCCTCTTTTCCCGACGGCTCGTATGGAGGCAATCCTGCAGGCTTCCTCATCGACTGCAACGATGAGACTATCTACATCTCTGGCGATACGGCACTGCACTACGATATGAAGATTATCCCTCACCAATACCGTGTGAACTTAGGCATATTCCCTATTGGCAACAACTATACTATGGGCGTACGCGATGCCCTTACAGCAGCTCGTTTTGTAGAAGTTACCAATGTGCTCGGGGTGCACTACGACACATTCCCTGTTATAAAGATAGACAAAGAGTCGTCAAAACGAAAGTTCAAAGACGACCACCGCCGTCTCCACCTATTGCCCATTGGCGATACCATCGACCTTAAAGACCTTAACATCAGTACACTCTAATTCCCAAGAACTTTTTGATTAAATGAAGAAACACCGTTTACTCACTTACTTTTGTCTTTTGCCCTTTGCCGCTTTGGCACAATCTTTTGAGGTGGCAATGCCTTTAAATACAACACCTCTTTTGGCAGGAAACTTTGCCGAACTCAGACCCAATCACTTCCACGGAGGTGTAGACCTAAAAACAGAAGGCCGCGAAGGCCTACAGGTGCTATCAGCAGCCGATGGCTATGTCTCCCGCATCAAGGTCAGTCCCTATGGCTATGGAAAAATGCTCTTCATCACCCACACTAATGGCTATGTAACCACCTATGGACACTTGCAGAAGTACGCCCCAAACATAGAGGCTTATGTGAAGAAAAAACAATACGAAAAACAGACTTACGAGATTGACATACTCCTTTCCGAAACCGACTTTGTCGTGAAGAAAGGAGAGTGGGTAGGCGTTAGTGGCAATACAGGTAGCAGCCAAGGGCCTCACTTGCACTTCGAGGTGCGAGATACCAGCAACAACGGTTGGAACCCTTTGCTTTTTGGCTTTAAAGACATTGCCGATACTACCCCTCCCGAAGTACAACAAGTCTTGGCCTACTCCCTTTCCGACGACGCCCAAGTAGAGGAAACACAACAGCCAAGACAGATTAATAAAACACTACAACCCGATGGTACTTATCTGGCCGATAAGGTATCCGCCATTGGTACCATAGGCTTTGGCATACAGTCTTTTGACCGTCAAGATGCTACCTTTCACAAAAACGGCACCTATAAGGTTACCCTCTTGCTCAATGACGAACCACAACTGCAAACCGTCTTTGACAAAGTCAATTTTGACGATACTCGCTACTTGAATGCCCTAATAGACTACGACCGCTACACACAACGGAAAGGTTTTGTCCAACTCCTCTACAAGTTGCCTAACAACCGTTTGGAGAGTGTCTATCCTGTCTTGAAAGACAACAAAGGCTACCTGACCATTGCCGAAGGCCAACAGTATACCGTAACTATAGTTGCAGAAGACTTTAAGGGGAATGCTACTAAAATTAATATTCCAGTAGAGGGCAAACGCCTTGAACTGAAAACCCCTCGCTCTGTGCGCAAAGGCAACAAGCAGTTGGTGGCTACCCGAGACAATTACTACGAATTTACCAATAGTACAGTCTATTTCCCAGAAAATACTTTCTACGATGATGTTTTGCTTAACATAGGCGAAGATGAGAATGGCCTTTTCATAGGCGAAGGGAAATTGCCAGTGCACAAGTATTTTACTGTAACGATGAAGAACACCAAAGGCTTTAAAGACGACGAGATACCTCAAGTCTTTATTGCTAGTTCTGGTGGTTGGACAGCACCTACGGTTTATAAGGATGGCGTTTTCACCACCCGTGCGCGAAGCTTAGGCCGTTTCAGCTTGCGCAAAGATGTAACACCTCCTACGCTCAAAGCACATAACTTCAAGAACAAAGGTCTTTTGAAAGCCGATGTGCTCAAAGTAGTGGTAAGCGACAACTTCAGTGGTTTCTCCCACTGTTCCGCTACCCTTAATGGCGAATGGGTACTCTTTGAATATGAACCCAAGAACCACGTTCTAACATTCCATTTCAGCGATATTGATACCTCTAAAACGAATACCTACGAATTGGAACTGAAAGCTTACGACAAGGTAGGTAATGAGGGGGTACTAAAAGCCAGTTTCACCCGTCCAAAATCATAAAAATAACAATCAAAAGATAAACTAATTATTATATGAAACAAGTTGTATTTACAGAACATGCGCCCGCACCCATTGGCCCTTACACCCAAGCCATTATTGCAGGGAAAACCCTTTATGTGTCAGGACAAATTCCTGTCAATCCCGTTACAGGAGAGATTGTAACAGGAATAGAAGCTGCCACCGAACAGGTGATGGAAAACCTTAAAGCAATTCTAACAAAAGCAGGAGGTGATTTTAGCAATGTAGTGAAAACTACTATTTTCTTAGCCGATATGGAACAATTCGCTCCTATGAACGAGGTCTATGCCCGTTATTTCGACCACAGAACAGCTCCCGCTCGCGAAACCATACAAGTAGCCAAACTCCCCAAAGGAGTAGAGGTAGAAATCTCTTGTATCGCAGTGTTCAAGTAGTATTCAAGAGGGCTGCCCAAAAAGTTCAAGAAAAATAGTCTTTTCACTAACGGACTATAAACAAAACTTTTCAGGCAGCCTCTTTTACCCTTTACTTTTATCCCAAAGAGATGCAAATATTTAAATTTGGAGGAGCCTCAGTCAAAGATGCTGCAGGCGTGCGCAATGTCGCTAACATATTACAAACCGTAGGCTATGCCCATACACTGATTGTTATTTCTGCTATGGGCAAAACTACCAATGCCTTAGAGGTAGTGGTGAGCAACTATTTTAAAGAACCCGAAAAACTCAACGAGAGTATTCAGGTAGTAAAAGACTTCCATTATCATATTATTAGAGAGCTATTCCCTGACGAGAATCACCCCGTGTATTGGAAAGTAGATGGGCTCTTTGCCGAGCTTACCTCTTTCTTAGAGCGCAACAAGTCGCCCAAACACAGTTTTGTCTACGACCAAGTGATTTGTTTTGGAGAACTGCTTTCTACTACTATCATTAGCCAGTTTTTGAATGACAATGGTATCAAAAACAATTGGATAGATGTCCGTAATCTCATCAAAACCGATAGCAATTACCGCGATGCTAATATCGATTGGGAAGAAACTCAAACAAATATTGGTAGCCATATTAACAAGACACTGCTGAACATTACCCAAGGCTTCTTGGGTAGCGATGCCAATTTCTTTACCACTACTTTAGGGCGCGAAGGTTCTGACTATACAGCTGCTATCTTTGCTTATTGTCTTGATGCCGAAAGTGTTACTATTTGGAAAGACGTTCCTGGCGTGCTCAATGCCGACCCTCGCTATTTTCAGCATACCGAGCTCTTGAACAAAATACCTTACCAAGAAGCTATCGAGTTAGCTTTTTATGGCGCTTCAGTCATACACCCCAAAACCTTACAACCTCTACAACAAAAGGAAATTCCACTTTATGTGCGCTCTTTTGTAAATCCTACAGCTCAAGGAAGTGCAGTGTGCAATGTCCCTGTTTTAGAGCCAAAAGTACCTTGTTTTATTCTCAAGAAAGACCAAATACTCCTGTCGCTCTCTTCTTTAGATTTTTCTTTCATTATGGAAGAAGGAATCAGTTATATTTTCAAGAGCTTGCACAAAGCTAAGATGAAAGTGAGTGTTATTCAGAACTCAGCCATCAGCTTTTCTGTATGTGTAGACAACAAGTTCGACACCTTGCCAGAACTCTTGGAAAAACTGACACAGCGCTTCAAAGTATCGGTAACCGAAGGGGTAACCTTATATACCATTCGCCACGCTACTCCCCAAGCCATAGACGAAGTAGAAGCAGGCAAAGAGCTACTGCTCAAACAGGTAGCTCAAAGCACAGTACAAATAGTAGTAAAATAGGCATTCTCATATGCAGGGTGTTTGCTTTGTTTTTGCCCAAAACTTATTTCAAGGCACACCCTGCTTTTGTCCAATGCTAAAAAATGAACAACTTTACCAAACTAAAATATAATTATCAAGCGATGAACGACATACAAAATTTCAAAAAGACACAAGAAGTAGAGCCCAATTTTTGTCAGCAGCCTCTTCCCGAAGAATCTCTCCTGATTGATTCTGTAGAAGACCTCGAAGCATTTCTTTCACAGCCCAATGCCGTTTTAGTAGATGTTCGCAACCCCGACGAAACGCCTAAAATCAGTCGTTTCCCTGTCTTAGAACTTCCCCTTCCGCAACTCCCCACTCTCTGCGAACAGCTCCTGCCATACCAGCACATTTGTTTTGTATGTGTAGCAGGTGTCCGCAGTATGAAAGCACTCAATTTTGTAAAAGAACAACTTCCCAACAAAGATTTGAAAAGCTTTAAATCTGGTTTTGCTCCCTTAGCCTAATCTAATTTGCCAGCTACCTTCTGCATTTAACCAACTACCTTTCTACTTCTAACTAAGGAGTTACCAAATCAATAGAAGCTGTTTGTACAATGGTACGCCATATTGGTAAGAAACTCAAAGGCAAGTGTTATAGCTGAAACTTTTGCCTCAATCATAGTTAGTCAGAAGCAACAGTCAAAAACGCAGAGGTAGCCACTAGGCAATTACACCAACAGCCATTAAAAAGTCATCGAACAAACAACGAACAAGAAACGAACCCAGACCAAACTTTCTAAATATTTTTTGCCTCTTTTCTTGCAATAATACAAAATAATTATGTACTTTTGCCCAAAATTTTATTACAATGGAGAGAATAACAGCTGCCATTACTGCCATTGGAGGGTATGTCCCCGACGACATTCTATCCAATGAAATGTTAGAAAAAATGGTAGATACAAACGACGAGTGGATTTACACCCGTACCGGTATCAAAGAACGACGTATCTTAAAAGACCCTAATAAGGGCACTTCTTTCCTTGCTATTGAAGCCGCCAAAAACCTCATTAGCAAAAAAGGATTAGACCCAAAAGAAATCGACTTGCTGATATTAGCAACAGCTACCCCCGATATGCCGGTAGCTCTTACTGGGCCCTATGTAGCTTCGCAAATAGGGGCTACCAATGCCTTTGCGTTCGACTTACAAGCAGCTTGCTCAAGTTTCTTATTTGGCGTGTCAGTAGCTGCCAAATACAGGGCGTTATAAAAAAGTATTGTTAGTAGGTGCCGACAAAATGTCGTCTATTACTGATTATACCGACCGTGCTACTTGTATCCTCTTTGGTGATGGAGGAGGAGCAGCGCTTTTCGAACCTAACTACGAAGGATTAGGGGTGAAAGACGAAATACTAAAAAGTGATGGTATAGGGCGCAACCACTTGTATATCAAGGCAGGAGGCTCTCTTTGCCCTACCACCGCTCAAACAGTAGCCGAAAAGCAACACTTTGTTTTTCAAGACGGTAAGACTGTTTTCAAGTATGCAGTAACTGGTATGGCCGATGTAGCCGAAGAGGTGCTAAAACGCAATAACCTTACTAATAATGATGTGCAATGGCTCACCCCGCATCAGGCCAATAAGCGTATTATCGATGCAACTGCCGATCGTATGGGGCTACCTGCCGAAAAGGTGATGCTCAACATACACAAGTACGGCAATACCACTTCTGCTACCATCATTCTCGCCCTTAACGACTACGAGCAGCAACTCAAAAAAGGCGATAACATAGTATTAGCAGCCTTTGGAGGTGGTTTCACTTGGGGGGCTATATACCTAAAATGGGCATACGATGGTGCCCAAATTAAAAAATAAACAACCATTGAGAAAAAAATAGTATACCTATGGATTTAAGAGACATTCAAAACTTAATTAAGTTTGTTGCCAAATCAGGAGCCAGCGAAGTAAAATTGGAAATGGAAGATGTGAAAATCACCATTAAAACCAATCCTGACGAAAGTGCTAAGGAACAAGTCTATGTACAACAGCTCCCCGTAGCACAAGCGCTCCCTCAGTTGCCTATCGCACAAGCACTACAGCCTCAAAGCGTTCAGGCTACTCCTGCCGAAGCTGCTCCTCAAAGCCAGCCAGCTCCTGCTGCCGAAGACAGCAAATACATTACTATTAAATCACCTATGATTGGTACTTTCTACCGCCGTCCTGGACCAGACAAACCCCTATTTGTTGAGGTAGGTTCTACCATTTCAAAAGGAAGCGTAATCTGTATTATCGAGGCGATGAAACTCTTCAACGAAATAGAATCAGAAGTGTCTGGTAAAATTGTCAAAATTTTGGTAGACGACTCTTCTCCTGTAGAGTTTGACCAACCTTTGTATTTAGTAGACCCTTCATAAACCTAAAACGCTATGTTTAAAAAAATATTAATAGCCAACCGTGGAGAAATTGCCCTTCGCGTCATACGCACGTGCCGTGAAATGGGCATCAAATCGGTAGCGGTGTACTCTACTGCCGATGCCGATAGCCTACACGTTCGCTTTGCTGACGAAGCAGTGTGTATTGGCCCTCCTCCTAGCAAAGATTCCTACTTAAAAATTCCTAATATTATTGCCGCTGCCGAAATTACCAATGCCGATGCCATTCACCCTGGCTACGGATTCCTTTCGGAAAATGCAAAGTTCTCTAAAATTTGTGCCGAACACGGTATTAAATTTATAGGAGCTTCTCCTGAAATGATTGAAAAAATGGGCGATAAGGCTTCAGCCAAAGCTACTATGAAGGCAGCTGGAGTTCCTACCGTTCCAGGTTCTGACGGATTAGTACAATCGCTCGAGCACGCTAAGAAAATAGCGGCCGAGATAGGTTACCCTGTAATGCTGAAGGCTACTGCAGGAGGCGGAGGACGCGGAATGCGCGATGTGTGGAAGGAGGAAGACCTTGAGAAAGCATTAAATAGCGCAATGCAAGAAGCAGGAGCTGCTTTTGGCAACGATGCTATGTATATGGAAAAACTTATCGTAGACCCTCGCCACATCGAGATTCAGATAGTGGGCGACCAGTACGGTAAGGCTTGCCACCTATCAGAGCGCGACTGCTCTATCCAACGCCGTCACCAAAAACTTACCGAAGAAACACCGTCTCCTTTTATGACAGAAGATCTTCGGAAGCGTATGGGCGAAGCAGCTGTCAAAGCAGCTGAGTTTATTAAATACGAGGGTGCGGGTACTGTAGAGTTTTTGGTGGACAAAGACCGTAATTTCTACTTTATGGAAATGAATACCCGTATACAAGTAGAACACCCCATTACCGAACAAGTAATTGATTACGACCTCATTCGCGAACAAATATTGGTAGCGGCAGGAGTGCCTATCTCAGGGAAAAACTATACTCCGAAACTGCACGCTATTGAGTGCCGTATCAATGCCGAAGACCCTTATAACGACTTCCGTCCGTCTCCAGGAAAGATTACTACTCTACACGCTCCTGGAGGACATGGTGTGCGCCTTGATACCCACGTGTATAGTGGTTATGTGATTCCTCCTAACTACGATTCTATGATTGCTAAGCTTATCACCACTGCGCAAACCCGCGAAGAAGCGATTGCCAAGATGAAACGTGCCTTAGATGAGTTCGTAGTAGAAGGAGTGAAAACCACTATTCCTTTCCATTTGCAACTGATGGACGATCCTAACTACTTAGCAGGAAACTACACTACTAAGTTTATGGAAGACTTTCAGATGAAACCACAAGCAGAATAAGGAACTCAAAATAATATAATGAAAGGGACTGTCTAACTCATAAGGAAGATAGTCCCTTTTATTTCATTTTTAAATTGTAATACAATGAACAATAATATTAAAAATACCAACACTAATTTTGAATTAACTCCTGAACTCAAAAAACTACAAAACGCTACTACCTATTTTGAAAAACTCAAAGAAATGACCCTTTTGGGTATTACTTCTGGAAAAAGACCCTTTGCCAATGTACTTTTGCTCTTCCTACTGAACATCTTTTTTCTCCTTATAGCAGGGAGCCTAATCGCTTACAAAGGATTTGAATATAAATACTTGCTTTTCTTTTCTATTGTCATAACAATAGGTGTAATCTTTGTGCTCTTAGGAGTCAAACGAATGCTTACGCTGCTCCAATGGGATTACTATTGGTATGTCTTTAATCAGCTAGAACCTTTTGTGCGCAATATATGTAGTGCTATTTTAGACAAAGTAGAGACAAATACCAATAAAATCATTACTCCCGATCAGCTAAAAGGAGTTTACAGTACTTTCATTCAGCAAATACCTTCAGCTTTCCAGAAAGGCTTTTGGTTTTTGTTAGTACAAGTGCCAGTAGTAGGTTTAGTGGCCGATATTTACAGAATACCTACCCTGAATACTTACGAAAAGCGCAGCGACCAGTTGGTAGCAAAACTAAAACAATATTTGCAAAACAGCATTCAGGAAGAACGCCGTTCTCCTTGGCTCACCAAAATGTTTTTGCTTAATATAGTTCTTCAAATCATAGTACTTTACTTTTTAATTCACTAAAATTACTCTCCAATGAAAATAATTGCAATGATACCCGCCCGTTATGGGGCAACCCGTTTCCCTGCCAAACTGATGCAAGATCTCGGTGGCAAACCTGTGATAGTGCGCACCTACGAAGCAGTAATTGCTACAAAACTCTTTGAAGAGGTTTATGTAGTAACCGATGACGACCGCATAGAACAGGCGATTGCCAGTGTAGGAGGAAAGGTGATTAGAAGTCTCAAGGAACACCCTAGTGGAAGCGACCGCTTAGCTGAAGCTTCTAAAGATTTAGAGGTCGACATTATCGTAAATGTTCAAGGTGACGAACCTTTTACCGAGACAGGCAATCTGCAAAGCCTAATTCGCATTTTTCAAGAAGATACTTCCAACGAAGTCGATGTTGCCTCTTTGATGGAGTGCATCACCGATTCTCAAGAGATTGCAAATCCTAATAATGTAAAAGTAGTGTTAAATAAGAATTCTGATGCCTTGTATTTTTCAAGGGCTCCTATTCCTTTTGCACGAGACGAAAAGCACCCAGCTACTTATTATAAGCATATAGGGGTCTATGCCTATCGTAAACAGGCCTTGCAGCAATTTACAGAGTTATCTCCCTCATTATTAGAAGAAACTGAAAAATTGGAGCAACTCCGATATTTAGAAAATGGCTTTAAAATACGCTTAGCCTTGGCTCACACTCCTACTATAGGTATTGATACCCCCGCCGATTTAGAAAAAGCCCGTACAAAAATATTACAAAAAAATTAACATTTTCATTGAACTCTGATCACCAATAGTTTATATCCCTGTTGATGATATGTTTGCAAGATTGTTAATAACTTTGTGGATAAGATATTTGTGTGCTAAAAAAAAACTACTAACTTTGCAGCGTTGAACAAAATGGGAAAAAGGCACTTTACATCAAAATTGAAAACTGTAAAAGTCTACCGTTCAAAGCAACACAGCTAAGAACGCACTTTCTTAAGAAAGGTATAATTGCTATAAACCCCATTAAAAAATATTTCTAAAATGAATGCAATAACGAAAAAACAGTATTTTGCTTTAGACATCGGTACTACCAAAATTGTATTGTTAGTTGCTACCAAGAATGAATATGGTAAAATTCAAGTATTAGGCTATGGGCAAGCTCCTACTAGAGGAATGGATTGTGGTACGGTGGTTAATGGTTTGGAAGTTTCTAAAGCTATATTAGAAGCAGTGAATCAAGTACGCGATAAAATGGGAATTGACCCTAAAAATGTTGTGATAAGCATTATAGGGAAAATAAGAACCGAATTCCGTTCTAATTATATTGTGCGATCTAATCCCAAAGAGTTAGTGGGCGCTGCCGATATGAGACAGTTAGAACAGCAAATTGCAGCTCTTAATCTTAGTCCAGGAGAACAAGTACTTCAAATCGTACCTCAATGGTTTAAAATGTCAGATGGGGTAAAAACCAAAGAGGCCATAGGTTTAGTTGGTGAACGCCTTGAAGCTAACTACCTTGCAGTTATAGGCAATCAAGCTGATATTGAAAACGTTTGTGCTTGTGTCAAAAGAAGTGATTTAGAGCCTACTAAGACTATATTGCAACCTATCGCTTCTGCACAAGCAGTCCTTAATGAAGAAGAAATGGAAGCTGGCGTTGCGTTGGTAGACATAGGGGGGGGCACTACTGACATAGCCATATTCAAAAATGGAGTGCTTAAAAGCACAGCTGTAATTAAGTTAGGAGGAAATCACATAACCCAAAGGATACGTAAACTTACAGGCATACTTCTTAAAGAAGCAGAGTTGTTGAAGATTCAATTCGGTTGCGCTTGGCCTGGGGCTCTAGAGAGCCCTTTCTCAACTAAGGTGATGATTGGCAAGTATGGAAACAAAGAGCCTGGTAAGGAAATATCTACTGGACGCCTTGCAGAGATAATTTTTGAAGCCTCTGCAGAAATACTTACACAAGTTGTTAATGTATTGAAAGCTTATGGATATCAAGATCCTGAGAAAAGATTAGATGCAGGCATCGTATTGACAGGTGGTGGGGCACAACTGAAAGAGATAGATCTTGTTATGACCTATCTCTCAAAGATAGTGAATACTCGTATAGGTCTTCCTAGTGCTAAAGTCGCTGGAGATACCGATGACAAACTTATTTCCCCTGTCTATTCTACTGCTATTGGTTTGATATGCACTGCTATAGAAGAAGATGAAAAGCAAGAGAGTCTTGTAAACAAGGAAAGTTTCAAAGCAATGTTAGAGTCCAACCTTAAAAAGAAATTTTCTGTAGAAGAAGATCAGGAAGACTTGCCTGAAGAATCATACACAATACCAGATGATGACGATGATTTCGAAGACGATGAAGAACAAAAAAAGAGTGGTTTTAAAAGTACTTTTATAAATTCAATTAATTCGATAAAAACCTTTTTTAACAAGCAGTCTGAAGAGAAGTAAATAGATCTTTTTCATTGTAATACACTCAGAAGATACTTCTTTTTTATAAGAAAAGGTCTTTTTAAAACCAAGCTTCTTAAATTTTTATGGGAAACAAGGTGATTACTTATCATAAAAATTTAAAACAGTCATTTAAAAAATAAGAAATTTAAAAAAGTGTAATTTTATGCAAGATAAACAACAAATAGTATCGTTTGATATGCCAAAAAACAATAGCAACTTCATTAAAATAATAGGAGTTGGAAATGCAGGTTTGAATGTAGTAAACAACATGTTTAGAGAAAATATCGTTGGGGTAGACTATATAGTCTGCAGTACTGATATTCAAGCTTTGGAGGCTAGCCCTGTCCCTAATAGAATACGCTTAGGGGCTCAAAAATATGGAGCGGGAGCTAAGCCTGAGCGTGGTGAGCAGGCAGCCAAAGACTCAACTGAAGACATTATTAAAGTATTAGATTCTAATACTGAGATGCTTTTCATTACAGCAGGCTTGGGAGGTGGCACAGGAACAGGAGCCGCACCAGAGATTGCTAAAATAGCTAAGGAAAAGGATCTTTTGACAGTTGCTATCGTAACTATGCCTTTCGAATACGAAGGTGTGCAACGTAAAAAGAATGCTATGGAAGGGTTGAGAAAACTAATGGGAGAGGTTGATGCATTTTTAGTAATAAATAATGATAAAATAAACGAGCTTTATGGCGAATTGCCCGTTAAAGAAGCGTATAAACGAGCTGATAGTATCCTTACAAGAGCAGCTAAAGGATTAGCTGAAGTTATCACTAAGAACTATGATGTGAATATCGATTTAGAAGATGTGCGGACAGTACTCAAAAATAGCGGACGTTCTATCATAGGTACTGCTTCTTCTGTCGGCGATAACCGTGCTATTGAGGCTGTTGCTGGGGCACTGAACTCTCCATTGCTAAATGATAATAAAATTACAGGAGCTAAGGAAATACTTCTTCTGGTTACTTATAGTCCTTCTAAACCGGCTACAGCTTCAGAGCTTAACTATATTAGCAATTATCTTCAACAGGAGGCTGGTAGTGAGATTTCAGCAGATGTTAATGTTATCTATGGATTAGGAGAGGATGATACTCTCGAACCTGATAGCATCTCTGTAATGGTAATTGCTACGGGATTCTCTACAGAACAACAAAAGGAAATCAATCTCTTATAAATTATAAGTAAAGAGTCATTGTTAATACAACCTTTTTAAATTTTTTCATAAGAGTTTAAGACACTCATAAGTAATTTACTGATGAAAAGGAAAGTATAGAAGCATTTTTGAATAGTTATGGAATTCTTTTAAAATATTGCTGAAAATACAAATGTAGGGAGGAATTAGAATAATAAAAAAATAACAGAATGAGTTTACAAGAAAAGCAACAAGTAGCATTTGATATGCCTAAAAATAACAGCAACTACATTAAAATCATAGGTGTAGGGGGGGGGGGATCCAATGCAGTAAACAACATGTTTAGAGAAAATATCGTTGGGGTAGACTATATAGTCTCCAATACTGATATTCAAGCTTTGGAGGCTAGCCCTGTCCCTAATAGAATACGCTTAGGGGCTCAAAAATATGGAGCGGGAGCTAAGCCTGAGCGTGGTGAGCAGGCAGCCAAAGACTCAACTGAAGACATTATTAAAGTATTAGATTCTAATACTGAGATGCTTTTCATTACAGCAGGCTTGGGAGGTGGCACAGGAACAGGAGCCGCACCAGAGATTGCTAAAATAGCTAAGGAAAAGGATCTTTTGACAGTTGCTATCGTAACTATGCCTTTCGAATACGAAGGTGTGCAACGTAAAAAGAATGCTATGGAAGGGTTGAGAAAACTAATGGGAGAGGTTGATGCATTTTTAGTAATAAATAATGATAAAATAAACGAGCTTTATGGCGAATTGCCCGTTAAAGAAGCGTATAAACGAGCTGATAGTATCCTTACAAGAGCAGCTAAAGGATTAGCTGAAGTTATCACTAAGAACTATGATGTGAATATCGATTTAGAAGATGTGCGGACAGTACTCAAAAATAGCGGACGTTCTATCATAGGTACTGCTTCTTCTGTCGGCGATAACCGTGCTATTGAGGCTGTTGCTGGGGCACTGAACTCTCCATTGCTAAATGATAATAAAATTACAGGAGCTAAGAAAGTACTTTTTCTGGTTACTTATAGTCCTTCTAAACCGGCTACAACTTCAGAGGTTAAGTATATTAGCGATTATATTCGACAGGAAGCTGGAGAGGTTTCTGCAGATGTTATTTATGGATTAGGAGAGGATGAAACTCTCGAACCAGATAGCATCTCTGTGATGGTAATTGCTACAGGGTTTCCAACAGAACAGCAAAAAGAAATCCTAGGGCAATCTAATACTATGATTCACGTATTAGATGACGACAATACCATTACCTGCGATTTTGAGGAGCGCCGTGGGGCTATTATGAATCCTAATCCTGCTTCTATCGCACCACCGGTGCAGTCAGCAGCAGTACTACAACAGTATCCTATTCCTTCTGTTCCTATTAAAAAGGAACCTTCTCTTGCCGATACCTTTAACACTTGGGTAGATTGCGAACTTATTACCTCTTCTGATGAAACTTTTGTAGTCTTTGATAAGGATAATTCTTTCCCAAACCCTACTCCTACACAACGAGTAGTACAGGTGCAACCTGCCATGCCCCAGCAAGAGAAAACTACTGTGCATCAGTTAAGAGACTCTTATAGCAACAACAATACCTATGGAATTTCTAATGCGCATAGTGCTCCTACCCCCATAGTGAATGAAAAGGGCGAGAAGATTTTCCCTTTGAAGATAGATGATACCTATCAAATATTGGAGAAAACAACTTTTGAAGCGAAATCTTCTTCTTTCACAGAGAATAAGTCTAATGCATTTACTGGAGTAGGAATGCAACCTGATAATCGCAATGGTCAAATGATAATGAATTTTGATTCTCAAGAGCCAGAGGAAGAATTAAATACTTACTCTAAACCAGAAAAAGTTAGAGCAAAATTTAATAATTTGCAAAGCTATAACTATAATTTTCCTAATATAGGTACGCCACAAATCTCACGTCTCTCTATCAGCCAAGATGGTGAAGGTCAAACGCTAATACGTCCCAACAATTCTTACTTGCATGACAATGTAGATTAAGCAAATATTAGTTACTTCAAAAAGAAATCGGAATGTTTAAAACACTTAAACATTCCGATTTTTTATTTGTAAAGAAAAACTCTTCTTAAATACTTCTCTTCGTATCCCAATTTTCAAGGTATTCAGCTACACGCTGTACAAACATACCTCCCAAGGCACCATTCACTACACGGTGGTCATAACTATGCGATAGCATCATCTTGTAGCGAATGCCTATCACATCGCCTTCTGGTGTCTCAATCACTGCAGGAACTTTCTTAATAGCTCCAATTGCTAAGATACCTACTTGCGGCTGATTGATGATAGGAGTACCAAATACATTGCCAAAAGAACCTATATTGGTTACAGTGTAAGTACCATCTTTCACTTCATCAGGTTTCAGTTGGCTTGCTCGTGCTCTTTGAGCAAGGTCATTCACTACTTTTGCAAGACCTTTAAGGCTCAGCCTATCGGCATTTTTAATTACAGGAACTATTAGGTTGCCGTCAGGAAGAGCTGTTGCCATCCCTATGTTGATGTTTTTCTTTTTGATTATAGTAGTCCCTTCTACCGAGATATTCATCATTGGGTAGTCCACTAAGGCCTTAGCTACTGCTTCCATAAAAATAGGGGTGAAAGTGAATTTTTCTCCTTCACGTGCCTCAAAAGCCTTCTTTACCTTGTTACGCCACTGCCAGATGCGGGTTACATCTACCTCTGTAAAACTTTGTACGTGAGCAGAGGTTTGCTTGCTGTGGCTCATATGTTCTGCTATCATTTTGCCCATACGGCTCATTTCTATTCGCTCTTCGCTTTGTGATGAGCCTAGGGTAGAAACCTTCACTTCAGCAGGAGCTCCTGTGGTATAAGGATTCTCAATAGCTATAGCAGCTGTACTTGCAGTTTTACAGCGTTGCGAAAGGTAGGCTAAAAGGTCATCTTTAGTTACACGCTTGTTCAAACCGCTGCCTTGTATACCGTTCAGCTCTTCTATCCCAATGCCTTCTTTTTGAGCTATGTTTCTCACCAATGGAGAGTAAAATTTATCACCGTTATGAGCACTGATACTAGGTTGGCTCAGAGTGTTTTCTTGCACCTTCGTCATCATTTGTGCTACCAAAGAGGCGGCTTGGGCACTTTCTGCGTCAGGAGCTGCTGGTGCAGTAGCATTGCTTTCAGTTTCTATGATAGCCATTACTTCACCTATTTTCACTACCTCATCTACTTGGAATCTAATCTCGGCTACAACGCCACTCACTTCGCAAGGGACTTCCGAGTCTACTTTATCGGTAGCTACTTCTACAATTACTTCTTCGGCAGCAACGAGGTCTCCTACTTGTTTTAGCCAATTCGTAACAGTTGCTTCTGCTACGCTTTCGCCCATTGCGGGCAATTTAAATTCATATCTTGCCATTTCAGTTTACTTTAGTTCTTTCACCTCTTGTGGAAGATTCATATTTTTGGTTAATACACTTATTTTATTTAGGTCTATGTCGCCTGTTAGAAGCAGCACTACGGTCTGCTTGCTGCTTTCTGTCGCTTCTACTAGCATTAGCAATTCAGCCACGCGAGAGGCACTGCTACCTGTCTTGCTGAAAAACTTCACGTTTTGCGATTTGTCTTTCACCCGCATCAGTTCTGTTAGGGCAGCACTCTTTACATATTGCATTGCTTCTGCTTTCATTTGTATGGCCGCAGTTTTGCTTTCTGAGCTGAATATCTTCATCCCTTTCAGTTTGTTCGCAATCTCCATAAATTCCTTGGCATCAGCATCCTTGCTGTCTATTTTTGAAAGCATCTGGAACATCTTTTGCGAAACCACTACTGTGGTAATGTCCTTATTCGCTTCTAATTTGTCTAGAGAAGTCTGTCCGATTGCAGTCAAGGTAGCAAGAAAAGCTACTGAGGCTAAAAATATATTTTTTATCTTCATAACGAATGGGGGTTATTCAGTTTCCTTTTAGTATTTTGTGTTCGCTTTCCTCATAGGCTTTCAGGTATTGCACTTTCTCCAATCCTTTGTTATACTCTTCAGAGAGCAATAGCAATCCTTTTCTCATCGCTTCGTACTCTTCTTGCTTAGCCCGTTTTTGTTGAGCTTCTATTGCCCAATAGCTCAATCCAAACACAATGAACACTACTATGGCTATTTTTACAGTTTTTTTCATCTATTTTTTGAAGATTGATAAGTCAAAATCAAAGAAATACATCGTAAGTAGCACTAGTACAAACAGCACTATCCAAAAGGTTTTGTTCACGCCTGCATTTTTCCGATTCCTACTCTCGCTCCGTATAGCACGCCATTCTTCTGTAAAGTGGTTAGATACAGTCTCGCGGTCTCTGCGAATGCGCGATCCCATCTCAAAAGCATTCCCTTCTTCTTTCCCTTCATAGTAGCGGGGAGTGTAGTTGAAACGCTTGTTTTTTGGTAATTGAAATAACTTAATCTTCATAATGTGCAAAGATAAAAAATAATTAATAAATGGACAATTATCTTCTGCACAAATTTTATTCCAAAAGTGCGTCAAGGTGTTCTATCACCTCTTTTACAAGGCTGTTTTCGTCTACAACATTCTCGAAAAGTTCGGTCTTACTCTTTTGTAAATGAATGATTTTCTCCTCAATAGTCCCCTTGCTTACAAATCGAACTACATTCACTTTGTTGCGTTGTCCCATACGGTGGGCACGTGCAATAGCTTGTTTTTCCGAAAACGGATTCCACCAAGGGTCTAATAGGAGCACGTACGAGGCTTCTGTTAGATTTAGTCCTACTTCTCCTGCTTTCAGCGAAATGAAAAAGAACGATACCTCTGCTTGTTGTTGAAAGTACTCTACTTGGGTTTTGCGTTCTCCTGTGGGCACACTGCCTGTCAATTTAGCATATTTTATCTTGTGTTTTTGGCACCAAGCTTCGTATAGGGCTAAGTGTTGCACCATACTGCTGAAAACAAGTGCTTTGTGCCGTGCTGCTACAAGCTCCTCCATATAGCTTACTACCTCCTCGTATTTGCCCGAAGGCAAAGTGCTTTCTGGAGCAGCCAATATTGGGTGGTTGCTTATTTGTCGCAGTTTAGTCAGCATTTGCAAGGCGTTGAATTGATCTATTGGGCTACTGAGGTGCAACAACTGGTTCCTCACCTTCGATTTCTCTGCCTCATACCATTGTTCTTGTTCCTCTGTCATTGGGCAGTAGGCTATTTGCTCTTCCAATTCTGGCAGTTCCTCCAATACTTGCTCTTTAGTACGACGCAAAATGTGTTTCCCTACTATTTTCTTTAGCTCTTCTAAGGCTTCTACGTTCTTCTTTTTGCTGATTTCTACTTCATAATTCTTGTAGAAGAAAGCATAACTACCTAACTGGTTAGGGTTGATGAACTGCATCTGTGCCCATAGGTCGCTCAACGCATTCTCTATAGGGGTACCGCTTAGTGCAATGCGGTGTGTGCCATTCAGACTATTGATGGCCTTAAAGGTCTTAGAGTTCTTGTTCTTGATACGCTGACTCTCATCTAAGATGATGTATCTAAAAGCCAATCCTTGTAGGTCTTTCACATCGTGTTCTACTAACGGATAGCTGGTGAAGACTATATCATAGTTAGTCAGGCGGCGCACTTTCTGCTTTCGCTCTTTGGCAGTACCTACATATTGGGTGCATTGCAAGTGTGGTGCAAACCGCTTAGTCTCGTTGTACCAGTTGAAAATAAGCGATGACGGCAAGATAATCAGTACTTTTAGGGGCTCTTTCTTGCGCTCTGTATAGGCAAAAAGGTCACCGCTGTCTATCAGGCGCTCAGGAAGAGCATCGTGAATAGCTACTAACAAGGCAATAGTTTGCAGTGTCTTCCCAAGTCCCATATCGTCTGCCAGGCAGGCACCTACTCCATTGTAGTGGTGTTGCAAAAGCCATTCTACTCCTGCTACTTGGTAAGGGCGCAAAGTGGCCTTTAGGTTGGCCGAAGGCTGGTATTGTACCTTTTCTACAAGGGAGGTAGGCTTAATCTCTGGTACACTTTCCAATAGCGCATAGTTGTTTTTGGGGAGGAGCAGCTTACCTTCTTTCACCTTGCTGTATTTGGCAAGAGTACCAAAGCGACTGAACCATTCTTGTGGGATTATAAAAACTTTCCCATTAGGGAGCAAATAGAGAGGGTTGTTCTCCTTCAGATTAGGAATTAAATCTTTAAAGTGAAATCTAATATCACCTTGTTGTACTTCTATCGAAAGGTCAAACCAGTCGTTTTCAGAGGTTGTATCATTGAAAATGAGCTCAGGAAGACTCAGCGCTACCTCCTTGTTGTCTTCTATGCAGAAAGGCCGAAAACTGAACCCTGCAGTTTCTAGTGCCTTTGCTTGGTGCAACAGATGAAAGTAGGTAGTAAAAGGACTTGTTCCTTCTACCACATAGCTCCCAGAGTCATTCTTGAATCCCAAATCCTCCAAAATAGCACCTTGGGCGGCTTCTGCCTTAGCATCTCTTTGGTAATGATAGATTTTAATGCTGTTATCTGCCCCTATGTCTAAATAAGATTGCACATTTTTGCTCTCCATACTCACAAATTGGTAGCTATTGTAGTCAAAAAAGAGCCTTATCTTATAGTGGTTGGACAAGAAATCGTGGTAAAGGTCTATTTCTGTTCTCTCCAGCTGCTTCTTTTCTATTAAGTCAAAACCTATCGTTTTTACCTTAGCACTGCGAAGGATTTTCTTCAGAAACTTGTCAAAATAGGCTTGTAAGCTCCTTTCTGGAATAAAAGTATACTCTTTGTTCAGAAAAGGGCTCAGATGCGAGGCACGTAGCGGGGCTATCTGTATGAGTTCTTGGTCTAAGACTATCCAAGCGTACAGATTATTAACAAATTCTATTCGATGTTGGTAGGGGAGAAGCTCGCAGTCGCCTTTTTCTAACGACAAACGGTAGCTGATGCCCTCTTCTTTTTTTTCAAAAGTGAGTAGTGGTGTGTAAAGCTCAGTACTAAAGCGTACTAATTTCTTACTAAGGTCTTCTTTAGGAGTATAGCCTATTGTTAGCAAACATTGGTGAGTTTTTAGGTGCTGTAGTAGTTGGTGGCTTTTCTCCTCTATTTGCTCTTGAATATACTTTTTGCTTGACTTGTTCTGATATACTTTCTCGAAAGTATCCCCTTTTTTCAGATGTTTCTCATACAAAACGGAAGGTTGTAGGGCTTCTGTTAGTGCCAAAGCCTCTTCCTCAGCTGCAGTAGGGTGCCATTGTGGCAAATGTTCTAATACTTGCCGAGTTGCTTTCTTAAAGAAATACCAATAGCCATTGCGTTCCTCTGCCAAATAGGCATTAGGCAAAACAAGTTCTATTAATGGGTGAAATGAAAAATCAAAAAAGAGTTGCATAGTTTGAAAAAGGCAACAAAAAATCCCCGTGTTTCAGGGGATTCTTTGTACACAAATATAAAAACAATTGAAGACTTACTCTGAAGTTTATTAAGAGAATAAACGCTCAAAGAAGTTTTTGCGTTTTTCGTTCATCGTGTTATCTACGTGGTAGATATCGTCAGAAACAGTTACATTGTTACTTTCAATAGCATTTACAGTTTCTACACTGAACTTGTTTTGAGATTCCGACATAATGCCTATCACAAAGTCAATGTAGTCCTTGCCTTGTTTAGCCAAGTAGTTCTTGAAGAAACGGCTGCTCAATTCCACTCCTCCTATTTTCTCCATTTTTAACAATGATTCGTAGAAAGGAGCCAAATAGTCATTGATGGCCGCATCTGGAACCGCTTTACGGCGTCCGATATAGTGGGTAATGTTCCCCATCGAATCACGACGCATCTCAAAATCGGTTACTACCCAATAGTACTCCCCATTCTTAGCTAAGTTCTTCACAACTCCTACAAAGTTGTTCCCTATTTTCAAGTTGTCCCAAAGAAGTTTGAAAATAAGTTTAGGCATATCGGGGTGGCGGATAATGTTGTGGGGCTGCCCGATGAGCTCATTAGCACTGTAATGACAAACATTGCAAAATACATCATTCACGTTAGTAATAGTACCAGCAGCATCTGTCTCACTGATGAGCACCTTGGTCTTGTCCCATTGTACTTCTCGGTCAATAGGGGTTGGTCTTTGAATAGTAGGTACTGGATTTATAAAATCTGACATATAGTAATAATTTTTTTAATAAGTTAATAATTAAAAACGGTTTCAAGCTAATTTCTTTGTAGTAAGCACATTGCCAATAATTGAACTTAGGAAAACTACTTTGCGTTGTATAAATATCACGCTTTAGTCGCCTAACCCAATCTACAGACTTTGTAATCTGTACTTCACTATCTTCTTGCAAACTTGTCTTTCAAAGTAGTTCATTAGAACTTTTTTGGATTATCTTCCCGATAGATCTTGGCGCTTCTGGACTTGTTTTTCTTTAGCGAAATAGGGCTTTAAAACCTTTTTAAATTTTTTTTCAACTCCTTTCCAAAGGGGTAGGGGAGAAGGATTTAAGAGAATAGTCTTCCGAAGAAACTTTTGCGTTTTTCGTTCATCGCATCGCTTACTGTTACGATGTCGTCTGATATAACACGGCTGGTATCTACTGCCGCTGCTGCAGGCTCCTCTTGGAACGCTACATTTTCGCGGTTTTCGTTCATCACATCTATAATGAAGTCAATGTAGTCTTTGCCTTGTTTGTCCAAGTAGTTCTTAAAGAAACGCGCGCTGAGCTCCATTCCTCCCACTTTTTCCAATTTCAAAAGCGTTTGGTATAAAGGGGTAACATAGTTGTCTATCACTCCTTTAGGCACCGATTTGCGGCGAGCTATATAGTGGGTGATGTTCCCCATTGCATCACGGCGCATCTCAAAGTCTGTGATTACCCAATAGTATTCACCCGATTTAGCCAAGTTCTTCACTACCCCAGCAAAGTTGTTCCCCAACTTTAGGTTGTCCCAAAGCAATTTGAATGTAATTTTAGGCATATCAGGGTGGCGAATGATGCTGTGTGGTTGCCCTATCATCTCTTCTGCGGTATACCCACAAACAGTACAAAACACATCGTTCACATTTGTGATACGGCCGTAAATGTCTGTCTCACTAATAATCACTTTTGATTTGTCCCATACTACCTCCTTGTCAATAGGAGTAGGGCGCTCTACTGTGAGTTCAATGTCTCTATAATCTCTTATCATTGTAAAAATGTTGTTTTAAGTATTTAATCGCACAAAAATACATATTTTATTCCAAACTACCGCAATTTCCGACTTAAAAATTTTTCGAAAATCTTACTCTATATCTATAAAATACTTTATCTTTCTGATTGTCAGTCTTCACTATCTAATATTTTCTTCGTGTATTTGTTGTACAAGAACGAAGCTATAAGCAAAAGGAAGCCTAAAACTACAAATACAATTGTTTTGGCAATCGTATCTAAATGGGTGGTGTCGTAAAAGAACAGCTTCAGCAGTGCAACACCTATCACTACTATACCCCATATACGTAAGTATTTCTTGCTCTGGAAGATACCCAATACCACCAAAAGTACTGCATAGCTGCCCCACAAGATAGTCAAGCCTAACTTGTAGCTCGAATGTGAGTGGAACAAATCGCTCCAGTGCAATAGCTCACTGCTCCCTACCCAAAGAACTGATAAGTGGAAGAGCGTGGTCAGCATATGCTGGTATCTTACACTTACTTCCAAAAACTGTTGTAGCCTGTAAATACTGTAAATCAGCAAGGCAAATCCAGCAAGCCCTATGTATCGAATGTTTAAAAACCAAAGTGATAACGTTCCTCCTGACAAAGATTCTGTTATATAGCGTTCCCGCAACTCACTGAAATCATAAAGCCCCATCGTTATAAAAAGAGCTCCCAAGAAAAACGATAAGCCTATTTGTACCTCTGCCAAATGCTTCCACTGCGCTTTCCATAGATTTAGCAAACTATACGCACTCAAAAAGCCCATACTGTACAGCAGTTGCCATACGTTTTTAAATAAGCTAAGGTCTACCCATTGTACCTCTTCTCCTTGGCTATGCGCCCACGCAAGAGCACGCATATCGCATAGCAGACCTATTTCTCTAAAGAATGTATAGTACAATCCCAAAACCCAAAATGCGTTTAGGAAAAATGTAACCGACTGTCGGTAGGGGTTCTCTGTCTGCTTGTATTGGTAGTGTGTATAGGCCATAAAGCCCATTGCCACACAGTATACCAATGCATTTATGAATACGGCATTGCCAAAAGGAACTATCTGGAAAGACTCTGGGTAGGTAATGAAAAGGTTAAAATAATTTTCTCCCCAGACTATCAGCAGGCTACCCGTAGCCAGTGTCGTTACACCATAGCTTATGCGCTCATACACAGCCAGCCCCTTGCTACGCCCAAACCAGAACAATAGCGCAGCCTCTACACTCCAGAAGAGTGTAACCCACGGGCCTTCAAATTGTATCGGAATTACCAAAGTAGCAAACGAGAGCGATAACACCAAAACCAAATATTTTAGCGCAGAGTACTCTTTTTGTCGTGTGTGTAAATAGTGTGCCACCCCAAAATGTAGTAAAGCATTGCCCAAAGTGAAGAGTGCTATATACGTCGGTTGCTCATAGTACCTATCTTCTAATGTCCAATAGCCTAAACCATAGAATAGCAAACTATTTGTCAAGAATAGCGTAACATCTATTGTCGAGAGAGTTGCCGTTTCACGCAACTTTTGGGCTATGAAAGCCACATAGAAAGTGGCAAAAGTAGCTCCGTTGAACAGCAAATAAGCGTAAAAATACATTTCTTTGTAAGCCAATCCCCACATAGAGAGCAGTAGCACCCACGTGAAAAAGAATGCCGATAAATACAAGCTCCGCCATTCTTTGTAAAACGATAAGATTAGCACCCCTATATTGATGATGGCCGTATAAGCAAACAATAGGTCTACTCTTCCAGAGTTATTGCTCAGCAAGAAAGGAACTGCGTAGCTGCCCACCAGTCCTATGATAGCAATCGCTACTTGGTTGTAGCTCAGCGAGGCAAACACCGTAAAGGCCGTAAATAGGAACATTAGCACAAAGGACAGCAACTGAGGGAAAAGCCCAAAAAATGAATACCCAATAAAGGTAACAAAGTAGAAAATCGTCATTGCCCCACTTACCAAAATAGCGCTAAAGCTCGGATATTTCTTCTTTGATAAAGCACCAAATACAAATAATCCGACACCTGTCAGATACCCTAAAACCAAACGCATCGCAGGACTGATAAGATTGTGTTCAATAGAATAACGAACTCCTATAAACACCCCTATAATGATGATGAGGATACCAATCTTGTTAAACAAATTCTCCCCGATGAAACGCTCCCAGTTCCAATTATGATCCTTCCGAACCAAAAAATCATCTAAACTCTTTCCGTGAGTCCTTCTGTTAGATACTTCAGGAGCTACCATTGCTGCCGTAGCTATAGGAGCAGTAGCTGTAGGGGCTGTGTCAGCAGTTTCTGCTGTTTCTTCTTCAGTTATTTCTGTGGCTTCATCTTCAATGAGTTCTGAGCTTGCAGTTTCAGTAGCATCTCTTTCGTCCACCTCTTCCGTTATTGCCTCAACACTTGTTTCCACCTCCGCGTTTTCCGATAGCTCTGGTTTTTCGAATGTAGCTAAGGGAACCTCTGCAGCAATACTTGAGGTCTCTTCTATTTTTTCCGACACTTCCAAAGGAGCCTCTTCTACTTTAGCATTTGCAGAAGTAGCTACAGATTTCTCAAAGTCATTTTTAAATTCCCAGAGAGAAAACTTGATATTTTTCATCTCTTTGATGAAGTCAAATTGCTTGTCTACAACTTTATCTACTCTATTGATTAGGTTGTCTAAGTCTTTTTCAGTAATCATATAAACTATTTTTTAGGAGTACAATCCCCCTAATAAGGCTACAAATGTACGAAAAGAAATTAAAAAAACAAGACGAGACGAAAAAAATCCTTTTAGGGGCATCTTGGAGGTTACTTGGAAGTATCTTGGAGCCCAATCGAAGAACAAACGCATTTTTCCCCTGAATTAACTTTCTGTCAAATGACCTAAAAACAGGAAAAATGACTGTTTTTTCTCCTGTCTTACCTGTCCTACTTGTCTCATAATTGCCTGTGCATCTCGCAAGCCTACTTTCTTCTAACACTTAGAGAAAAAGAGATAAATCGGCAGGGGTATTTTAGGGCTATTTTGGCCTAATATAAAACAACTTGGAATTTAAAAAACTTTTTGTACCTTTGCCCCAACTAATAAATTAATAAAAGATATGGACTTAAAAGCCTATCACTATGTTTTCCTTTTTAGGACAAACATAAAAAAATATTCTAACAAGCCAGCCTTAATGGGGCGGAATACTACCGACAATTCTTGGAACGCAATCTCTTGGAAAGAAGTAGGAAACATCGCTACACGTCTCTCTAAGGCCCTGCTCTCTCAAGGCATACGGCCTCAAGACACAGTTGGTATTCTTGCTCAGAACACCCCTCAATGGACGCTTACTGACCTCTCTTGCTTGCAAATTCGTGCTATTCCTGTACCCATCTATACTACCAACACTGCCGAGCAAGCCCTCTATGTGATGAATCACGCCGAGCTTAAAATTCTTTTTGTAGGAGACGAGAAACAATACCTCAAAGCCCTCGAAGTAGCTGCTCAGTGTCCTTCATTGCAGAAAATCGTCCTTTTTAACGATGATATTCCTCTCACCGAAAATCAATATTCTATCCATTGGAGCCAGTTTTTGGCTCTCGGAGATGTCCCACAGTACGAAACCGAGTTAGAAAAACGCATTGAGGATCGTACCCTTAGCGACCTTTTTACCATTATCTATACTTCTGGCACTACAGGGCAACCCAAAGGGGTGATGCTCACCTACGAGAATTTAGCATTCCAGATGGTAGGACATACTGAACGCCTCAATACCGTTGACGATACCGATACCTCTTTGGCATTTTTGCCACTATCTCACGTCTTTGAACGTGCTTGGACTTGTTTCTGCCTTTACAAGGCCGTTACGGTATACTATCTAGACGATACCAATCTTGTGCGCGATGCTCTTGCGCAAGTGCGCCCCACCCTGATGTGTGCCGTTCCCCGATTTTACGAGAAAATATTTGCTACCGTACACGATAAAGCCGAAGCGTCATCTTTTGTAAAGCGAAAACTCTTCCGTTTGGCAGTAGCTACAGGAAGACGCGTGTTGGCCTTGCGCGAACAAGGCAAAAAGCCTTCTTTTGCCCTCCAAAAAGCCTACAATCTCTTTGACAAAATAGTATACCGCAAACTCAAAGAAGCCCTCGGCGGACGCATTAAGTTTATGCCTTGCGGAGGAGCCAATCTTGAGCCAAGCATCGGCCGATTTTTTCAGGCAATAGGAATCAACCTCAAATTAGGTTATGGAATGACCGAAACCACAGCTACAGTGTCTTGCTGGGGCGATGATCGCATCAATGCACAATCTGTAGGCAATGTAATGCCCAATGTGCAGATTCGTATAGGAGAAGAGAACGAGATATTGGTCAAAGGAGGAATGGTAATGAAGGGATACTACAAAGACCCTGAAGAAACAGCCAAAGCCTTCACTCCCGACGGCTTTTTGCGCACCGGCGATGCAGGTGATTTGGATGCCGACAACAACCTTTTCATCACCGAGCGTATCAAAGAGCTAATGAAAACTTCTAACGGGAAGTACATTGCCCCTCAGCTTATCGAAAGTAAGATAGGAAAATACAATCTCATTGAGCAGATAGCCGTTATTGCCGATGGCAAAAAGTTTGTTTCAGCACTTATTGTGCCTAATTACGAGATGCTTGCACAAGCCCTTAAGGATTTGAACATCAAGTACAAAAGCACTGCTGAAATGATAAAACAAAGCCAAGTAATTGACTACATAGGCAAGCATTTGCAGAAGTTTCAAAAAGACTTGCCAGACTATGAGCAGATTAAGAAGTTTACGCTCTTACCCACAGCTTTTACCATTGAGCGCAACGAGATAACTCCTTCTCTTAAACTCCGAAGAAAAGTTATTTACGCCAATTACAGCCGTGAGATAGAAGCGATGTATAGATAGTGGGGCTAACCAATAGCCCAATTAGGCGCAACTTGAATGCGCACCATTTCTTTTTTCACAGGGTGTAGGAAGCTAAGGGCATAGGCGTGCAAACAGATACCTCCATCGGGGTTAGAGCGTTTTGCTCCATATTTGAGATCGCCTTTGATGTGTAGCCCAATAGCAGCTAATTGTGCCCGTATTTGATGATGTCGCCCTGTGACAAGGTCTATTTCCAACAAATAATAGTGGTCATACGCTTGCAATACCTTATAGTGCAGTACAGCTTTCTTGCTGTGCTGCACTTCTTTTTCATACCCCACCGATTTGTTTTGCTTTTCATTGCGTACTAGCCAGTGGATAAGAGTTCCCTCTTTGGCAGGAGGCATTGCATCTACCAGAGCCCAATAGGTTTTTTGTACCTCTGTCTTTTCTGCAAACATAGTGTTGAGGCGTGCCAAAGCCTTAGAGGTTTTGGCAAAGAGTACAATGCCAGTTGTAGGGCGGTCTAAGCGGTGTACTACCCCAAGGAAAGCCTCGTTAGGCTTGTGGTATTTCTGTTTCAGGAACTCCTTGACAATCTCGCTCAGGGGGGTATCTCCCGTCTTGTCCCCCTGTACGATGTCGCCCACTCGCTTGTTTACGGCGATGACGTGATTGTCTTCGTAGAGCACGTCTACGTTTTCGGCGTTTGTTGTAAGTTTCATAGTGTCGTTTATTAGTGAAGTAGAAAAAGCGCAAACCATCATAAAAGAGTCCTAATAGCAAGATAGCAATGGAAATGAGCAGTGTGTATAGCCCCAACTGTTGTGCTATGTAAAGATACCCGGCACTGAATCCCCCTAAGAAAAAGAAAGTAATGATGAACAGCCGCAAGCGGATAGTATTTCTCAAGTGCGAGTGTTGCTGTTCATAATGGTTGCGTTTTAAATAGAGGCGTTGAGCTAGCTCAATACCCAAATCGGTGAAGAGGCCTGTAAGGTGAGTGGTACGCACTACCGAGTTGGATATTTTTGTTACAAAAGCATTCTGCAACCCCATAGCGAAAAGTAAAATGCAGGCTATTACATCGGGAGGAAGTGCCTCGCTTATAAAGAAGTGAAGCCCCAATACCGATAGCAGTGCAAAGCACTCCAAAAGGGTAGGGGTGAGGTATTTGTTGTGGGTGCGGTGGTAATTAGCATTCTCAATCAGTAGGCCAGAGGTGAAAGAGCCTATTAGGAAAGCTAAGATGTAGACAAGGTAAATGAGCCCTTTCCAAAATTCTGCTATCGATACTTCGTAGATGAAGTGAGCAAAATGCCCCGTAACATTGGTAGTAAGTTTGCCCATAAACAAAAAGCCTGTAACGTTCACCATTCCTGCAACGAATGAGAGCACTACGGCTATTTGTAAATTATGTTTGGCGGTTCGGCTTTTCCCCTGATGTCGGAACATTTTTGTTAATACTGTTCTTTTTCGTTAGGAAAATCGATGTTCTTAACATCTTCTATGTAATGAGCTACTGCCCCTGTGATGATTTCTTGCAAGTTTGCGTATTTGCGCAAAAATTTAGGGTGAAACTCATTGCTCATTCCTAACATATCTTGCATCACTAGTACTTGCCCATCAACGGCACTGCCTGCCCCAATTCCTATGATAGGAATGCGTACGCTCTTGGCTACCTCTTCTGCCAGTTTAGCAGGAATCTTCTCTAATACAATGGCAAAGCAACCTAATTTTTCTAACAATAAGGCATCTTCTTTTAGCTTTTGAGCTTCAGCTTCTTCTTTGGCACGCAAGGCAAACGACCCAAATTGGTGAATAGACTGGGGAGTAAGCCCTAAGTGCCCCATAACGGGGATACCTGCATTCACGATGCGCTTGATGCTCTCAGCTTCTTCCTTACCTCCTTCTAACTTAATAGCGTGAGCACCACTTTCTTTCATTATTCTAATGGCTGAACGCAAGGCTTTCTTAGGGTCGGACTGGTAGGTACCAAAAGGCAAATCGACTACTATGAGGGCACGTGTAGCCCCACGCACTACTGAAGAGGCGTGGTATATCATCTGGTCTAAGGTGATAGGGAGGGTAGTTTCGTGTCCTGCCATTACATTGCTGGCAGAGTCGCCTACTAGTAGCACATCGATGCCTGCACTGTCTAACAGTTTGGCAAATGTATAATCGTAGGCGGTAAGCATTGAAATCTTCTCGCCATTGGCTTTCATCTCTACTACCGATTTGGTAGTTACACGTTTGTATTCTTTTCTAACTGCTGACATTTCGTTGTTTTTTACATTTAAGCGGGCAAAAGTAGGCATAATTTGCCAATTTGCCAATTTGTTGAGAGGCTAATGGTGTTTATTTTTCTCTAATCTTCTCAATGATAAGGTTGTAATCATTGTAGTGTTTTACAAAATCTAAGTCGGTAACATCTATGATGAGCGAGTGGATAGCTGTGTTCTTCTGGATGAAATCTAAATAGCCGTAATGTATCCTTTTCAGATAGTCGGGAGAGATGTTCTGCTCGTAGGCACGGCCACGCTTTTTGATGTTTTCAATCAGGCGTTCGGTGTTCTGGTAGAGGAATACGTACAAGTCTGGCTTGATGATTTGATTGTACAATATGTAGAAGAGTTTGCGATACAGGACAAACTCGTCGTTGGTAAGAGTGATTTTCGAGAAGATGAGCGATTTGAAAATATCGTAATCGGATACTACAAATTCCTTGAACAAATCCATTTGAGCAAGTTGTTCGCGCATCTGCTGGTAGCGTTCTGTGAGGAACGACATTTCTAAAGTGAAACCATATTGCTTGGGATTCTCGTAGAACTTAGGCAAGAAAGGATTTTCTGAAAACTGTTCTAAAATCAGTTTGGCGTTAAAATCCTCTGCTATTTTGGTAGCCAAAGTAGTTTTTCCAGAGCCTATGTTGCCTTCGATGGCGATGTATTTGTAGTGAAAGAAAGGTGATTTCTGAGCGGGGAATGTCAGTTGGTCAGAGAGGCGTTGTACGGGAGACGTGTCGTTGGTAGTGCGCAGAAGTTCGCTCACTGTCTTTTTCAGCAACGGGTGAACTTTCTGGTTGTTCAGTTTGTCTAAAGGTTTAAGTACGAACTTTCTGTGGTGTAACAGAGGGTGAGGTACTGTGAGCCTTTCGGTATTGATAATTAAATCGTCGTAAAAAAGGATGTCTAAGTCGATGGTGCGCGATTGGTATCCTTTGGTATTTTGCAATCGTTCTCTGCCCAATGATTGTTCTATCAGCAAGAGTTGTGCTAATACTTCTTCGGGGGATAGGAATGTACGACACACCAAGCAGGTGTTTAAGAAGGCTTCGCCTGCAAAGCCCCAAGAGGGGGTCTCGTAGATAGGAGCAACATCTATAATATTACCTACCCGCATAGCAATGCCTTCGATGGCTTGTTGCAGGTAGGCTTTTCGGTTTCCTAAGTTGCTTCCTAATGATATGTATACGTCGTGATTCACTGGTTTTCTAAAAATCGCATTACATTGTCTTGGATGCGGTTCTCTATTTCGGTAGTGTCTGCGGGGATGAATTTTTCGCCCATAATGTGCTCGTAGAGTTCGATGTAGCGGTCGGAAACAGAGCGCACATACTCATCGGTCATTGTTGGGATTTTTTGTCCTTTTTCTCCTTGAAAGCCATTTGAGATGAGCCATTGGCGTACAAACTCCTTGGAGAGCTGAATTTGGGGCTCGCCGTTTTCTTGGCGTTCGTCGTAGCCTTCTTTGTAAAAATAGCGAGATGAGTCGGGGGTGTGAATTTCGTCGATGAGCACAATTTCTCCTTCGCGGGTTTTACCAAACTCGTATTTTGTATCGACTAAGATGAGCCCGTGTTTGGAGGCTATTTCGGTACCACGAGCAAAGAGCGCGTAGGTGTATTTTTCCATCAGGCGATAGTCTTCTTCGCTAACAATGCCTCGGCGTATAATGTCTTCGCGTGAAATATCTTCGTCGTGTAGGCCTTGTTCGGCTTTGGTAGCAGGGGTGATGATAGGGTGCTGAGGGAAGATGTCGTTCTCGCGCAAACCTTCGGGCATTGCTACACCTGAAATCATTCGCTTGCCGTTCTTGTATTCGCGTGCAGCGTGTCCTGCTAAGTAGCCACGAATTACCATTTCTACTTTCAGAGGTTCGCACACCTGCCCGATAGACACGTTAGGGTCTGGAGAGGCAATTAGCCAGTTGGGGACAATATCTTCGGTTTGCTGCAAGAAGCTCACAGCCATTTGATTCAAAATCTGACCTTTGTACGGAATGCCTTTGGGCAGGATAGCATCAAAGGCAGAAATGCGGTCGGTAGCAATCATTATGAGTGTATCATCTTTTAGTTGGTACACATCGCGAACTTTTCCTCGGTAAACAGATTTTTGTTTAGGGAATTTAAAGTTTGTTTTTGTTATGGTATTCATTGTTGTAAAAGGTTTAAGTCTTTTCTGGGGGCAAAGGTAATAATAATTGGCAAATTAGCAAATGGGCTAATGGAGTTTTAAATACCTTGCTGTGTAGCTTTCTTGGTGCTGGATAAGTTCTTCGGGAGTACCTTCTGCGACGAGGGTACCGCCTTTGTCGCCACCTTCTAAGCCTAAGTCTATGACATAATCGGCACATTTAATCATTTCTAAATTGTGCTCGATAACCACTACTGAGTGTCCTTTTTCGATGAGGGCTTGTAGTGAATCTAAGAGCTTGCGGATGTCGTGGAAGTGCAGCCCTGTGGTGGGCTCGTCAAAGATGAAGAGCACTTTTTCTTGGGTGTCTGATTTGGAAAGGAACGATGCCAGCTTAATGCGCTGTGCCTCTCCTCCTGATAGGGTAGAGGAGGATTGCCCTAAGGTAACATAGCCTAAGCCTACGGCCTGTAAGGGTTTGAGCTTTTCGGCTATTCTATGCTGATTGTGAGCCTCGAAGAAGGCTACGGCATCGTCGATGGTTGTGTTTAGGAGGTCATCAATGTTTTTGCCTTCGTAGGTTACTTCTAAGACTTCTTTTTTAAATCGCTTGCCGCCACAGGCTTCGCAGGTGAGGTGTACATCGGCCATAAATTGCATCTCGATAGTTACCTCTCCGTCGCCTTTGCAGATTTCGCAACGCCCTCCGTCGACATTGAAAGAGAAGTGTTTAGATTGGAAGTTACGCATTTTGGACAACTTCTGGTTTGCATAGAGGGTGCGAATATCGTCGTATGCTTTGATGTAGGTAATAGGATTGGATCGAGTAGATTTTCCGATGGGGTTTTGGTCTACAAACTCTACACTTTGCAGTTGTTTGAACTTCCCTTCTAACCTTGTAAGCTGACCTATTTTTTCGCCTCCTACCTCTAATTCCTTTTGTATGGCAGGGTAGAGGAGTTTCTTTACTAATGTAGATTTGCCACTGCCCGACACGCCTGTTACTACGGTGAGCATATCTAAAGGGAAAGTTACATCGATGTTTTTTAGGTTGTTTTCTCGGCAGCCAATGAGCTTGATATAATGGGGGGAGGTACGTCTTTTTTTGGGGATAGGTATCGTCATCCGCCTGCTGAGGTATTGCCCTGTTAGAGAGTCGGCTTTCAGGAGTTGTTCATAGGTACCAGAGGCAACTACTTCACCTCCGTGGGTACCTGCTTCGGGGCCTATGTCGATAATGTAATCGGCGGCCTTCATAATATCTTCGTCGTGTTCTACAACTATTACGGTGTTGCCTAAGTTGCGGAGGGATTGGAGGACGCTTATGAGTCGTTCGGTGTCGCGGGGGTGTAGCCCGATGCTGGGCTCGTCTAGAATGTACATTGAACCAACCAAACTGCTGCCCAACGAGGTGGCTAAGTTGATACGCTGGCTTTCGCCGCCAGACAAGGTGTTTGACTTGCGGTTGAGTGTCAGATAGCCTAAACCTACATTGGTAAGGAATTGGAGTCGGTTGTTGATTTCTATCAGTAGGCGTTTGGCGACTTCTTGTTCGTAGTCGTTCAGTTTGAGTTCCTTAAAGAACTGCCGGAGTTGTTCGATAGATATTTCGACCAAGTCTGAGATGCTTTTTCCTGCAATCTTTACATAGTTGGCTTCTTTGCGGAGGCGCTTTCCGTGGCATTCGTGGCAACGAGTTTTGCCGCGGTAGCGCGCTAATATCACACGGTTTTGAATTTTGTAGTTTTTTTCTTCTATCTCTTTGAAGAAGTCGGTAAGCCCTATGAAGTGCTCGTTGCCGTCCCAGACTAATTGTTTCTGCTCAGGAGTTAGCTCAAACCAAGGTTTGTGTATGGGGAAATCGAACTTATAGGCGTTGTTTATCAGTTGGTTGCGGAAGGAGCTCATTGTCTCTCCTCGCCAAGGGTAGATAGCGTTTTCGTAGACAGAGAGTGCTGTGTTGGGCACTATAAGCTCTTCGTCTAACCCTATGGTATCGCCATAGCCTTCGCATACAGGGCAAGCTCCATAGGGGTTGTTGAAGCTGAAAAGGTGTACGTTGGGTTCCATAAAGGTAATTCCGTCCAGCTCAAAACGGTTGCTGAAAGGCTGTAGTACGCCACTTTCTACTTCTTGCAGGAGACATTCGCCTTTGCCTTCAAAGAAAGCTGTCTCGATAGCATCGGCTAAGCGGTGTTGGAAATCTTCGTCGTGCTGCACTACCACCCGCTCTACTACCAAGTGGAATGTTTTTAGGTTTTTAGGCAGGTTGTCTTCTTCTAAACGGAGTACTTCGCCGTTGTGCAAGATACGCACATATCCCTGCTGCAAGAGCAAGCGCAAGACTTGTTCTACAGTGCGGTCTTTGGGAATGCTGATAGGCGCCAACAATAGCAACTTGGTACCTTCGGGGTAGTGCATTACGGTATCGACTACATCGGTAACACTATGTTTTTTCACTTCTCGGCCTGAGACAGGTGAATAGGTTTTGCCAATGCGGGCAAAGAGTAACTTTAGGTAGTCGTACACTTCGGTAGAGGTGCCAACAGTAGAGCGTGGATTGGCGGTATTCACTTTCTGCTCAATAGCAATAGCAGGGGCGATGCCTACAATGTTGTCTACTTTGGGTTTGTCTAATTTTCCTAAAAACTGACGTGCGTAGGATGAGAGGCTCTCTACATAGCGTCGTTGCCCTTCGGCGTAGAGAGTATCAAAAGCCAAGCTAGATTTTCCTGAGCCAGATAGGCCTGTTACTACTACCAGTTGGTTGCGGGGGATACTGACTGTGATGTTTTTGAGGTTGTGCAGTTTAGCCCCTTTTATGAGGATGTCTTTGGTTTTCATTTTATTGTAGGATTACCAAGGGAGGGCAAAGGTACGAAAAGTTTTTTAAGTTACAAGCATTCAGGGGTTCCTATTCACGGCGTTCGCATTTAAAAGCCTAACCCCCGTTCCCCTCACATACTCCGCTCTCGCGGACTTTCCGAAAGGAAGGGGCAATCCTCAAAAGTGACTTTTAAAAGAGAAAATATCTAATATTTCCTACTATTTTTTGTGGTTTATTAATAAAGTATAAACCTATTATCTTAAATGCGAATGCCGTGGTTCCTATTAAGGATAGAGGGGCTTCTGGGAAAGCAAGTTTTATGGTTTGGGTCTGCCGTGGATAATTATTTTTTCTGTTTTAGAACTGTTGAGCAGAAACTTGCTTTGCTCTGTAGGTGTGCTTTTTCTTCACTTCGTCTCCACTTCGTCTCCACTTCGTCTTCACTTTGTCTACGAGGTTCGCTCAACAGAATTTTTTTCTTTTTTAGCATTAGGGGTTAATCGTTTTGAGTTTTCTTATTTGATAGCATTTTGGTTAATTGGTGTAGTTTAAAGAAAGCTCTGACTGGTTTCACGGATTTTTGGAATACGAGGGTGGAACATCCTATTTGCTAATTTGCTAATTGTTTTATACCTTTGCCGCAAATTTTTCAAGTATATGAATTTTAATATAAAGGAGATTGTCTCTGCTACTATGGTACTTTTTGCTGTGGTAGATATTATTGGTAGTGTGCCTATTATCATCAATTTGCGAAAGAAGGCAGGGAAAATACAGTCTGAAAAGACAGCTATTGTCGCGGGGCAAATGCTGATTATTTTTCTTTTTTTAGGGGAACAAGTGCTTGACTTGTTTGGTGTAAGCGTAGAGGCTTTTGCTGTGGCAGGCTCATTTATTTTGTTTTTCTTGGCTTTGGAAATGATTTTAGGCATTACGCTTTACAAGGCTACTACCCCTGAAACGGCCTCGATTGTGCCGCTAGCTTTTCCTATGGTGGCAGGGGCAGGAGCACTGACTACGGTACTATCGCTTCGAGCAAAATTTGCTTTGGAGAACATTATTGTAGCGATAGTTATCAATATGATTATCGTGTATGTAGTACTGAAATCGTCGGAACACATTGAGAAGTTTTTAGGCAAACAGGGTATTACTATTGTGCACAACTTGTTTGGTGTTATCTTGCTTGCCATCGCTGTAAACCTATTCACTACTAATATTCGAGCGATGCTCTTTGGAGGATAGGAGAAAAATATAACCCTTAAACCCTTACATAGAAATGTTTAACAAAGAAAATAACTTTTTTCTCTTGGCAGGCCCTTGTGCCATTGAAGGCGAAGAGATGGCGATGAAAATTGCCGAACGCATTGTTACGATTACTCAGAAACTGAATATTCCTTATACTTTCAAAGGGAGCTTTAAGAAAGCTAACAGGAGCCGGATAGACTCTTTCACGGGTATTGGCGATGAGAAGGCTTTGAAAATTTTACAAAAGGTAGGACAGACTTTTGGGATACCTACTGTTACTGATATTCACCAAATAAGCGATGCAACGATGGCTGCTGAATATGTAGATGTGCTACAAATACCTGCTTTTTTGGTGCGCCAAACTGACCTTGTGGTAGCTGCGGCTGAAACAGGCAAGGTGGTGAACCTAAAGAAAGGACAATTTATGAGTCCAGAAAGTATGCAGTACGCTGTGCAAAAGGTGATAGACAGTGGGAACAAAAAAGCCCTCATCACTGACCGCGGTACGATGTTTGGCTATCAAGACCTTGTGGTAGACTTTCGCGGGATTCCTACAATGCGCCAGTTTGCTCCGGTGGTGATGGATGTAACGCATTCTTTGCAACAGCCCAACCAAAGTACGGGAGTAACAGGCGGTCGGCCAGATATGATTGAAACTATTGCCCGTGCTGCAATAGTGAACAACGCTGATGGACTATTTATAGAAACACATTTTGACCCTGCTAACGCTAAGAGCGATGGGGCTAATATGCTACACCTTGATCTTCTTGAGGGTCTTTTAACGCGTTTGGTTGCCATTCGCAAAACAATTAACGAATTTTAATGAATTACACAGAAGCACTTTCCAATCCTATTTTTAAACTTATTAGTGACATTTCGGCAGAAATATCGCTGGAGACTTACGTGATTGGAGGCTTTGTACGCGACTATTTACTCCAAAAGAAGCTGCCTAAGGACATAGATGTAGTTTCGATAGGCAGTGGCATTTCGCTGGCTGAAAAAGTGGCTGAGCGATTGCCTAACAATCCTAAAGTATCGGTGTTTAAGAACTTTGGCACCGCAATGATTAAGGCCGATGGGCTAGACATTGAATTTGTAGGAGCACGCCGCGAAAGCTACGAAGCCAACTCGCGTAAGCCTTATGTGGAGAGCGGTACCTTGCAAGATGACCAAAACCGTCGTGATTTTACTATTAACGCTATGGCCTTCTCCTTGAACAAGGATACTTTTGGTCAGCTAATAGACCCTTTTGACGGGTTAGGGGATTTGGAACGAAAGCTTATTCGCACCCCTTTGGATCCAGAGATTACTTACTCGGATGACCCACTGCGTATGATGCGCGCTATCCGATTTGCTACTCAGCTCAATTTTAAAATAGAAGAGCAATCGCTAAAAGCTATCGGTGAACAGAAAGAACGGCTTAAAATTATCTCGTATGAGCGTATTGTGGAAGAGCTCAACAAGATATTGGCTTCACCTAAGCCTTCTATAGGCTTCAAATTGCTCTACGAAACAGGGTTGTTGTCTTATATTTTGCCTGAACTCATCGCTCTACAAGGGGTAGAAGAACACGATGGACAACGGCATAAGGATAATTTCTGGCATACGCTGGAAGTAGTAGACAATATCAGTGAACACACCAATAATCTTTGGTTGCGCTGGGCAGCCCTCCTGCACGACATAGGGAAGGCTCCTACTAAGCGATTTGACAAGAAGATAGGTTGGACTTTCCACGGGCACGAGTTTGTGGGGAGCAAGATGGTTTACCACCTGTTCAAACGATTGCATATGCCGCTAAACGATAAGATGAAGTATGTGCAGAAGATAGTGAAGATGAGTTCGCGCCCTATTGTGATAGCAGAGGATATTGTTACAGATTCGGCAGTGAGAAGATTGGTGTTTGACGCAGGAGAGGAGTTTGAAGACCTAATGACGCTTTGTGAGGCAGATATTACTACTAAGAATGCTAAGAAGTTCAAGAAGTACCACGATAACTT
The DNA here is from genome assembly GCA_963519425.1 of uncultured Capnocytophaga sp. Taxonomy (GTDB): domain Bacteria; phylum Bacteroidota; class Bacteroidia; order Flavobacteriales; family Flavobacteriaceae; genus Capnocytophaga. The sequence goes on along the minus strand of CAUQNY010000001.1, from coordinate 41,773 downwards.
TTTGATAGTACGCCAAAAGGTAGTAGAGGTAGAAGAAAAAGACCATATTAGGAACTTCCAGCCGCCTATCAGCGGGGAAGAGATTATGGCTACCTTTGGTTTGCCCCCTTCAAGACCTGTAGGGGTGCTGAAAGAAGCTATCAAGGAGGCTATTTTAGAGGGGAAAATACCTAATGAATACGAGGCTGCTAAAACCTTTATGATGGAAAAGGCAGAGAAGATGAAACTAATGGCGAATGATTAATCATTCGCCATTAGTCTTACATAACGGATGTATCCTTTACCTTCTATTTTGGTGTTTAAGTTTTCTGTTTTGAGTTCTATTTCGGCATCTTGCACATAGTAACGATTGTCTTCTACTGCTGTTTCAAAGCGTATTTTGTAGCCTTTGTTGAACTTGTTTTCATCTAAGGAGAATACTTTCACAGCGCGGTCACCTCCGCTGATAGTAGCGCCTGTAATCCCGTCGATAGTTTGGCGTTTGCCATAGAATTTCCACCATTCGGCCATTTCTTCGTACCACTGAGGGTCATCGCCCCATACTTGTAATGTCTGTTCGTATTTTCCTTGCGGGTTGAGGAGTGATGCTACGATATAAGCCCCTTCGCCTTTGTAGTTTGTCAGCTGGATGAGGCATTTGTATTTTTTGGCAGAACTTTGGGCTATAAACGAGGCCGTAAGGAGGAACAACCCACCTAGAGCGGCCATTAAAAAGAGTTTCTTTTTCATTTATTTTCTCATTTTAAAAAATCAATATTCATTTCTTTAAGCACTTCATTTTCTTGTGCCAAGTCGTATGCTGTTTCGCCTAAATCGGTAGTGAGTTGCTTGTTGGCACCTTTGCTAAGCAAGAACTGAACAACTTCTAAGTTTTTGCCCAACATAACGGCTTTGTGCAAGGGAGAGAGTCCTTCTGCATTTTTCTGGTTGATATTCAAAGAAGGTGAAGAAGCAAGTCTTTCTAAAATCTTTACATCGGCACGTTTTACGGCATAGTGGTAGAGAGTATTTCCTTCACGGTCTAAGACTTGCGTATCGGCTCCTTTGCTAAGTAGGAGGTCAATCATCTCTATTTTGTTGTTTTCGATAGCTAAGGTAAGTGCAGAGCGTCCTTCTTTGTCCTGCTGGTTGATATTGTTAGCTGCTTCTAACAATAGCGAAGCTACTTCGGGGGTATTAAGGGCTGCTGCATTCATTAGGGGAGTTCTGCCTTCTTTGTTTGTCTGAGTAGGGTTGTTGCCTTTTTCTAAGAAGTAACTAATAACTGCTCCTTCGCGGTTTCTGCCTGCAAGGATGAAAAGAGGGGAAAGGCCTTCGGTATTTTTTTGATTAGGATTAAGCCCCAATGACTCTAAAAACTGAAAGGTTTCCAACTTGTTGAAGCTTCTTTTGGTCGCGCGAGCGGCTCCGAAGATAGCGTTTTCTCCTTGGGCATTGAGTTGGTCAGCTTTGATTTTCTTTTTTACCAAAGCTTCGATGACAGGCAGGTTCCCTGTAGTGGCAGCATAATAGATAGCATTGTTGCCTTTTGAGTCGGTAGAAGAGAGTTTTAAGCCTTTTTTGACAAAGAAGTCGGCCTGTTTGAGGTTGGATAGGTGAGGGATGAGGAGCAGAAGAGCGTTAGCCCCTTCGGAATTAGTGTCGCTTATAGAGGCACCGTTTTTAAGGAGCAATTCGTAGAGCTCCTTATTGCTTCTGCCACGAGTGGCTGCGAAGAGCAAAGGGGTGAGTCCGTGAGATTCGGTAAGGTTTACTTTAGCGCCATTGCTAAGGAGGTATTTCATTACGGGGATATTTCCCTGACTAGCAGCCCAGAAGAGATAGGTGCGCTTGTCGTGAGTTAGCTTATCAACTCCATTGCCGTCTAAAGAGGCTAAAAAGGTAATCACCTCGGTAGGAGCGTCATTGAGAATAGCTAAAGAGGTAGCATCAAAGGCGCGAGCATTGAGCTGAGTAGGGCTATTGCCTTGAGCTATAGATTGTTGTACTTGTGTTATGGTAGGTTTTTGCTTCCAATAGTCGTTGGAGAGGAAGGTGTTTTCTTGCGCCCAAGCGACAAGACTACAGAAGGCAAGGGAGCCTAATAAAAGTTTTCTCATAGTTTCTTATTTAGAATTAATCGGCGCAAAGATATAATTAATTTACTAATCTGCCAATACTTGTATAGGCTAATTAGGGACAGCGAGCTCTATTACTTCTATTAGTATCTGATAATCAATTGTGAAAAAGAGATATGTTATATTTAGCACAAAAAACTTCTGTTAGGATTTTGTTTTTTGCAAATAATATAGTATTTTTGTGCATTGAATATTAACTTTAAGGAGCTTTTATGTCAGAACAATCCATAAATAAGCCTATACCCATCAATGAAGAAGTAGCGTGGGATAAGACGAAGACCATCATCAGCACAACTGATAAGTTTGGGGTTATTACAGATGTAAACCAAACATTCATTGATGTTTGTGGTTATTCAGCCAGTGAATTGTTGGGCAAGCCCCACAATATTATCCGCCACCCCGATATGCCTAAAATAGTGTTTAAGGTAACGTGGGACAATGTGTTGGCGGGTAGAAACTTTCACGCTATCATTAAGAACTTAGCCAAATCGGGCAAGTATTATTGGGTAATTACCGACTTTGAAGTAGGACGCAATATTATGGGTGAGGTAGTTACTATTATGGCACGTCGTAGGGCAGTGCCACAAAATGTGATTACAGACCATATTGAGCCATTGTACCAGACGCTGCTGAAACTAGAGAAGATAGGAGGGATGGAGCTCAGCAACCGCTATTTCAAAAGTTTTTTGGAAAAGCAGGGCAAGTCGTACATAGAGTATGTGATGGACATTCTAGACGAAACACGCAAAGAAGAGGTGCACTTTGACCCTGTAAATGCTAACCCCAACGAGGAAGAGATGATAACTTATGAAATCTCAGATGATATCTTCAGCGAAGACCATAAGGAAGAGAATATGCTACAACGCAAGAGTTTCTTTGCTAAATTGTTCTCTTCTAATTAATCTCCAGCATCTAGAGTTTAAAACTACTCAAAAATAAGAATTAATAGTAAAAAAGGGAAGGCTGTTCAACAGAATGTTGAACAGCCTTCCCTTTTTTAGGATACTCGTAGTTTTACTTTTCTTCTTTCTTCTCAGGAGTAGCGTTAAGTTTAGCAGATAGTTCCATTGAGATAGCTGAACGCTCAAATTTGATTTTGCCAGCAAGGGTTTCAAGCACACAAGTATCATCGGAGAGTTCTACGATGCGTCCGTGCATCCCACCTTTGGTAATTACTCGGTCGCCTTTCTTCATTGCTTGGATGAAGTTCTTTTCTTGCTTTTGGCGTTTCATTTGAGGGCGAATCATTAGGAAATACAGCACCACAAACATCAGAATGAAAGGTGCTAATTGATTTAAGGTTTGCATTATTCTAGTTATTTAGTTATTCAATTAGGGGAAAAAGCTTAAATGGTATTCAAGTACCGATAGGGGAAGTACTTACAAAAGGCCTCTGCCTACTTTTTTTATGAGCTCTTGCTCTTCGAGTTGCTTGTGGACTACATTCAGTACGCCATTGATGAACAAGCTACTCTTTGCAGTAGAGTATTCTTTAGAGAGTTCCAAATACTCGTTGATAGTTACCTTTATAGGAATACTTGGGAAGTACAGAAACTCACAAATAGCCATCTTAAGAAGGATATTATCCAACACAGCGATGCGTTCTTTGTCCCAGTTAGTGAGTTTGTCATCTACATAGGTAGCAAGTTTAGCATCGTGTAGGACTGCTTTTTTGAATAGGTCAGTTAGGAAAGTTTGCTCTTCAGCATTTTTGTAGAGTTCTGGAAGCAAATATTTTTCAGGAGCATCGGGAGGAAGGCTGCTAAATAGCTTACTAATGAAAGAATTTACCAAGGGGTAATCGTCAGCCCAACAAAGGTGATGATCTTCAATATAATCGTAGAAAGAATCGTTAGGTGCAAGAAGTTCTTCAAAGCAGTCAAGGATAAAACGTTTGTCGGTTGCAAAGGACTGTTTTTCTGAGAGATATTTTCTGAAGATTTCACTCTCTATAAGGTTCTTATAAGTGTTCCTAATAAACTCATCTTGAGTGTCAAATAGGTTCATTCCAGCCTCTTCAATAGCCTCTTGTAGAGGGGCATTGGTAGCGATAGCAGTAAGTAGGAGGTTCTCTTTGATTTTCTCGTGTTGGCGTTTGTCGTCAGAAGATGCCAAGTACTTTTTTTGAGCTACTTCATACTGTTGGGTGGCCAACAGATGCAGCTGGGTGAATAGGGAGCACCACAGCCAATAAAGGTCTTGCATTTGGTTGGCACTAGTTTGTAAGGCTTTCAGTTCCTTGTCTAAATCTTGATTTTGGTTTTGCTGCATTGCATAGATAGCCTGCATTACCTTAGCCCTAATATGTCGTCTTGTAAGCATAATTTGTAAGAACTCTTGTACTTGTGTTTTTTGAAGTTGCAAAATTACGAAAAAAAATTGAAGTTCCAAGGGCAGACCGCAAAACTTGCAGCTCAAACGCACTAAAAATTCTGCTGACTGCCCAATAGAAAAATTCTAATCTTATACCTCAAACAAAGAAATACACCAGTTCAGATAGTATAAAAATACTTTTCTTAGTCCTTCAGCAGTGTACAAGGAGCTTTGTTTTTCTAATTTCTAAGAAAATAGAAAGGATTCAACCCTATTTCTATTCAGATATTTTTACCACTCAATTTGTGTACACTGCTTTATAAAACTTGTCTACTCTGTTTTGTTACCGAAATATTTGCTTCTATTAAAATAAATCGTACATTTGCATCATATTTTTCATTGATTCTATGGATATTCCTGATTTTCAAAAGCTGATGCATCCTTTTTTAGAAGTGATTAAGGATGGGCGCGTGTACTCTACTGAACAAATAGTAGAGATGCTTCGCGTCCATTTCCAGCTTACAATGGAAGATATGAAAATAAAAGTGCCCAACGGAACCCAGTCTCTTTTCCGCAACCGTATTGATTGGGCTGCCAATCATTTACATCAGGCAGGGCTTGTGGCCAACCTACTCAAAGGCTATTACCAGATTACCGAAGCAGGAGAGCAAGAGCTCGCCCAAGAAAAAGCAAAGGCAATGAATACTGCCTATTTGCGTAAAATAGAACAATTTAGAGTATGGGAAAACCTTTTTGAAGAAACTACCAAAGCTCTTCCTAAAAGCACACCTTCTATTGAAATTGAAATACAAAACGAAACCCCAGAAGTCATCATAGGTAAGGCTACTCTAATCCTTTACCAATCACTTAAGTTTGAACTGCTTTCGCATATCAGAAGCAAACCCATTTCTTTCTTTGAGTACTTCATTGTAGAGCTGTTGCGAAAAATAGGCTATAAGGGCATAGATTCATCTAATTTTGATGTTATAGGGAAGCAGGAAAAAGAGGGAATTGAGGGGATTATGTACCACGACGAATTAGGCATTGAAAAAATATATATGCAGGCAAAGAAGTGGCAAATGGAGGTTACCTCCAAAGATATTCGCAATTTTATAGGTGCATTGAGCCTTAAGGGAACAAATAAAGGGGTTTTTATCACCACCTCTACTTTCTCTCCTGAAGCCAAAGCCGAAGCAGAACAAAACCGCTCGCATAAGGTCATACTCATAGATTCCGACAGACTGATGCAGCTGGCTATTATGCACAATGTGGGGATTCAAACAAAACAGATTGTAGAAATAAAAGGATTAGATGAAAACTTTTAAAAACATAGCACTGCTGAGCTTGTTGTATACACTATCCTCTCACGCTCAGATTATTTTCACCGAAAGTCTTGCCCCTGTGATAGACACTACGCGCTCTTGGCAAGGCACGATAGCTCCTGAACTGAACTTCAAAACTGAAAAGGAGAATTATTTCAATATCAAAAATAATGCAAATGTCAGCGTTATGCTCCCCAGAAAAAGAGCCATTACTTTCATTAACCAAATAGAAATTGCCACCTCAGGCAATACGGTCAATGTAAGTAATGGCTTTTTGCATAGCGAGTACCGCTACCTTGTCAAACCCCGATGGGAGGTCTATCCTTTTGCCGAAATAGTTTGGTCGCCTACACGAGGCTTACTTTTGCGCATCGCTTCAGGAATGCAATCCCGCTACCGACTTGTGCAAACACAAAACTTCATTTGGACTACCGGCCTTGGCTTCTTTTACGAATACGAAAAATGGAATATGGATGGCGTGCCCAATCTCTCTGTCCCAAACGAAACACGCCACCAGCGAACCATTAAAACCCGATTAGCTACAGGTGTCAAACTGATGCTTACCGATAAGTGGCACTTTATAGCCAGTGGCTACATACATTCTCGCTTAGATACCAATGTTTCAAACCCTCGTTTTGCTTATAGCTTTGACCTAAAACATCATTTTACCGAACATTTGGGAGTCTGGTTGTCATATCAGGCCATTCAGCATACGCGCCCTATTTTCCCTATTAAAAAACTATACCTAGTCCTTACAGGAGGAGTATTCATCTCTTGGTAAGTAACAACTCCCTATCCAACTTCTTCGCTAGTGTCTTTTCTCTTCTTAAATCTAAAAAGGCCTATGCCTCCCCACAAAAGGAGCAGTCCGTTCCCCAATAGGCTTAGCGTGCTACCTGTTTTTACCACTTCAGGAACAAAACGGAAGCGTATTTCGTGCTTGCCCGCAGGCACCGATAGCCCGCGCAAGGTGTAATCTACCCGATAGATAGGAACTTCTTTACCATCAATAGTAGCCTTCCAGCCGTGCGGATAGTACATTTCCGAGAAAACAGCAAAACCATCTTTTTGCCGATGGCTCTCATACACTAATTCATCAGGACGATAACTTTGTAAAGCTATCGTAGCAGTGCTATCTGCCGCATAGTGGGAGGGGATAGAAGTCCCTTGTAAGTCTTTCAAAGTCGTCAAAGCCTCTGTTCGTGCTTGGAAATCAGCTAAGCCTTGCATTATTTCATCGTCATTTTTCAGCAATCGCAAGTCGGTTATAAACCACGCATTTCCAAGAGCTTCTTCGTTCTGTACGGGGTGCAGTTGCCCTTGTTCATTTTTTAGCAGTATATACTTTACATTCAGCATATTCAGCACCTCCATATTTCCCTTGGCTACTTGATAGTCAAAGAGCTCTTGCAAGCGTCGGGGTTTAGCAGCGTGATAACCACCTACCGAATGATGAAAGTACGAGGTGCGCGCCCCATTTAGCCCTACTTGTGGTTCATACACCCGATAGATGCTGCGGTCTTGTAGTATTTCTTTATCAGCAGGCGTAGCTTCAAAAGGGTGGTTCAGCTGATACGCACTTACAAAGCTGTCTTTGTTTACATAGCGTTTGGCTACACCTCCTAAGTCAAAGAAAAGAAGCCCCAACAGAGCTATTTGTGCCCCCCATAAAGGCAGTTTCTTGTAGGTGTACAGCAATAGAGCTAAGGCGCTGAGCAGGAACAACACAGTGCTGCGCAATAGGTCAGCAGTGTACAAGCTCTTGCGGTCTTCTACAATCAGTTCCATCACCTTCTCGCCGTAATATTGTGCGTAAACAGCATCGTTTGCTCCAGCAAAATCCAAGAAACCTTTCCCTATTAGCAATGCTATCACTAACCCTAAACAAAGGTAAAGACTTTTGAGCAACTTCTTTTTAGCCTCTTGGGCTGGTAACTTTAAAAAGGATTGCAACCCTAGAAGTGCCAAAATAGGCACACACAGTTCTAACAATACTTGTATAGACGAGACTGCTCTAAACTTGTCGTAAAGCGGGAAATAGTCAATCATTAAATTCGTTACAGGCGCAAAGTTTTTGCCCCACGAGAGTACCAAGGCCAACACACTTCCGGCTATCAACCAACTTTTGTAGCGGTACATTGGCTCACCTTTCTTTAGTACCAAAATAGCCAAAACAAACAAGAAAAATACTACTGCCCCAATGTAAGCAGGAGCTGCTACTATAGGCTGAGTACCCCAGTAGGTTGGCAAACTGCTAAAGTGCTCCAATACTTGAAACGGCGGAGCCCCTGTACCTACTAAATACTCGTAAGTTTTAGAGTCCTTCCCTAAGTTTTCGTGATTAGAACCACCCAAAAGGCGTGGCACAACAAGGTTGAATGATTCACCTATCCCGTAGCTATACTCCGTAATGTACTCTTTGCTAAGTCCGTTGCTCTTTTCTTTCTTTTGGCCATCGGGCGAAAGGCTAAGAGTCGATTTGCCTCGGGTGCTCCACTGCGCGTACTCATTAGTCGATAGCAGCAGCGATGCGTTCAGCAGAACACTTGTGGTCGCTGCCACTAGCAGTACCCCTACAGCTTTGCCAAAGGCTTGTAGCTGTTTCTCTTTGATAGCTTGAAACAAGAAAATACCCCCCAGCACAAGCACCAATAGCAGCAAATAGTAAGTCATTTGGAAATGGTTTGCACAGAGTTCCAAAGCCAAAGCTATAGCTGTAAGAAGTCCCCCCCACAAGTATTTCCGTTGAAAGACCAGAAGAATCCCTGCCAGCACAGGTGCAAAATAAGCAATCGCGTGAGCTTTGGCATTGTGTCCCACCCCCAAGATAATAATCAGATAGGTCGATAGTCCAAACGCAACGGCACCCAGAAAGGCATTGCGGTAGTTTACCTTTAGCACCAATAGCAACAAGTAGAAACCTACAAAGTACAAGAACAAATAGTCTGCCGGACGAGGCAAAAAGCGCAACACCCTATCTAGCTGTTTGATAGTGTCATAAGGATACTGTGCCCCCAGCTGATAGGTAGGCATACCGCCAAAGGCACTATTCGTCCAATAGCTCTCTTGTTCGGCAGTTATCCGGTAGTCATTTCGTTCTTTAGCCATTCCCATATACTGGGCAATGTCGCTTTGAAAAATACCCTTACCTTGCAATACAGGGTAAAAAAAAGTTAAGGCTATTACTGCAAATAGCCCTATAACTATAAAATGTGGTACAAATCTTTTCATTACCTTTTTTATGAACTAAACCTCTTCATAATCAATGTATTCCCCTACCTTTTTCGTAGCTTGAGGGTTTTTAGACGAAGTCTTTTCGTTGTAAATAGTTTGGGTGTGGTCATTGGCAGCTTTAGAAGCAGAGTTATAAAAGTCTTGTTGTCGTTGGGCTCTTTCAAAGTCCCTTTGCACGCGCTCGCTCACTTTTGTAAGGAAAAAGCGCATCAAAAATGGAGCTACTAAGCGCATTACCAGTCGGATGCCCATCAAAACCATTAATATAATTAGGAGCGTCTTCACGAAGCCCACTAACGAAGCTGTTGCCATCATAATTATTATTTTTCGGCAAAGATACTAAAAAGAATAGCAATTTGCAAATTTGCCGCAAGAGTTGTCATTTTAAAAACAAATACTACCTATTCTAAATGAAGTCTGTAATCAAAGAAAAATTTTCTGTCGAAGGTATCCCGTAGCTATCGTGGAAGTATCCCGAAGACGAAGTGAAGGGCAAGTGTATTTTAAGTGGGTACGAAAGTTACTGCCAAACGACCTAAAAACAGAAAAAATATTTCTTTTGATTTTTCTCACTTTTACCCTCTTCTTTAAAACAAATTTCAAGCGAATAAACCCCGAAGAGATAACCGAGAAACAGCGAACCAACAGCCTATAACAGCGCTGTTGTCAAAAAATAATGCGCCAAAGGGGAAATCGCTTTTTCATACGTCTTTCTTAACCCTCTCATAATCACACAATACAAAAATTAATTAACAGAAAGTTAAAAACTTTAACAAATATTTAACACTCTAATTCGGAAATTATTCTTTACTTTGCTATGCAAAAAGGAAGTAAGTAGCCTCCTTTGCATCAACCTAAAAATATTTTAAGTTATGTCCATTAATGCCTTTATAATCTATCTTTCGGTAGAAATGAAATATTCCATTCATACCGTAGAAGCATACAAGCATGATTTGAGGGCTTTTGAAAAGTTCATCAAAGCTTTGTATGAACAGCAGGAGGAGGAATGCCCTTTAGAAAGAGCAGACCAAGAGGATATAAAAAAGTGGATTATAAGTCTATCCAACCAATCTATATCATTCAGAAGTATTAATCGTAAACTCTCTGCACTGAAAACTTATTACGCTTTCTTAAAGAAAACCAAGCAGATAGAAATTAGTCCTTTTGAAAAGGGTATTTTCTTGCTCAAAACCGACAAAAAACAGAAGCTGCCTTTTTCCGAAGCCGAAGTGGAAAAAGTGTTGTCTTTCTTTTCTAGCAAAAGTTCTTTCGATGAAGTCCGCGATCGTGCTATTATCGAAACTCTTTACGCTACTGGTGTCCGTCGTTCCGAACTTGCCGCTTTGCACCTATCCGATTTAGATCTTGTTCAAAAACAAGTGAAAATAGCAGGAAAAGGAGGTAAAGAACGTTACATCCCTATCATTCCTGAACTCGAAAAAACACTCGTAGAATATCTTAAACTCAGAGAAGAGGTAGCTAATGAAAAAAGCAAAGACTTCTTGTTCTTAGTTAAAAATGGCAAAAAAATATATCCAACCCTCGTCTATCGAATTATAAACTCCTATTTTGGAGCAATCACTACCAAAAAGGACGTAAGTCCTCATGTTCTGCGCCATTCTTTTGCTAGTCACCTATTAGACAATGGTGCCGATTTGTATACCGTCAAGGAATTATTGGGGCATTCCAGCTTGGCTTCTACCCAAGTGTACACCAATACCAGCTTGGTAGAACTCAAACGGCAATACAAAAAAGCACATCCTAGAGGTGAAGCCAAAGAAGACAAAGAACAGGAAAAAGAATAATTGAATTGTTAAACCTTAAAATTCTAAACATTATGAAAGTACACGTACACCCCGTAGATTTTACAGTCGACCAAAAATTGGTAGACTTCATCCAAAAGAAACTCGACAAGCTCGACAACTTTTACGACCGCATCATTGAAGCCGACGTGCATCTAAAATTGGACAATACCAACACCAAGGAAAATAAAATAGTGGAAGTGAAAATTCATATCCCTGGCGAAAGTTTGGTGGTTAAAAAACAGTTCAAAACATTTGAAGAAGGTATTGATAGTGCCATCACTCCCCTAGAAAGAATGCTGCTCAAACATAAAGATAAACGTTAAATATTTGTTAAAGACTTTTGCGATTCAAAAATAAATCATACCTTTGTCCCGTTTTTATTGTATAATTTATTTTAATCAAAAAGGAATGAAAAAAAGCATTTTAGTTCTAGCTTCATTAGCCTTTGTAGGTATGCAGGCACAAGAAACCGGCTACAACAAATGGTCTATTGATGTAAATGGAGGCGTAAATAAACCCGTTTCTCCTTTTGCTAATGGTTATTCAACTGCTACTCCTAATCTATGGAGTGCAAGCTTAGGCGTTCGTTATATGGCAAACAATAAATTTGGCGTTCGCTTAGGTGGTGGATACGACTCTTTCTCTGAAAAGGAAGATACTCCTAAGTTCGATTCCAATATGTGGAATGTTAACCTACAAGGGGTAGCCAACTTGGCTCGTGTTCTTAGCTTTGAAGAATGGACAAGCGATTTAGGCTTGCTTTTCCACGCAGGTGGTGGGTATGCCCAACTAAACAGCGATTATCTTTCTAAAGCAGATAGAATGGTTTTCATAACTGCAGGTCTTACTCCTCAGCTTAGAATCTCTAATCGTATTGCTCTTTTGCTTGACGGTTCAGTGTTTATCAACGCTAAGCAAAACGTAGGTTACGATACTCAATCAGTAGCTACCAAACGTGTGTTCCAAGGATTGCATTTTACTGGTACTATTGGTTTGAACATCGCTTTAGGAAAACAAGGTAGACATGCCGATTGGGCTGCTTCTGCTGCTGGACGTACCGAAGAAGGCGATATCGCACAACGTCTAGCTGCTCTTGAAAGCAACGTAGCTGACCTTAAAGGCGAAGTAGCTAACAAACAAAACAAGATGAACGATGCCAATGGCAATCGTATTCCTGACGAAATTGAAAGCTACTTGAACGATAACTACCAAGCCAAAGGTGCTGTTGCAAGCAACGGACAAGTATCTGGCGACGTAGCTACAGACCTTATCAAAAAAGGATACATCAGTGCTTACTTTGATTTCAATTCATCAGTTCCTCAAGTATCTTCTTCTTGGGCAGTTGATTTCGTAGCTAAGTATTTGAAAGAAAATACTAATGCACAACTAATTATCAATGGTTATGCCGATGAATTAGGTGGAACTAACTACAACGCTTCTTTGTCTCAAAAACGTGCTGACGCTGTGAAAGACTTGCTTGTAAAAGCAGGTATAAACGCTTCACGCATCACTGCACAAGGCAAAGGTGTAGATAACACAGTAGATAAAGGCTCACCAAAAGCGCGTCAATTGGCACGTAAAGCTACTTTCAGCTTAAAATAAGTATTACTAATTTTTAAAATTAAAAGAGGCTGTTCTTTTCTAAAGAATAGCCTCTTTTTTGTTTAAAGAGTTTGAATGTTTCAAAAATAATTTCTATTTTTGCCCCATAATGAAAATGTGTATTATACATCTATTTTGGCTGCTTACTAGCATCTTAAACCTTGCTGTTGCTCAAAAGGCAATAGGGGTAAAGCTCAATAATCCATTGTTTTATGGTGGAGCCCCAGGTACTTTGCGTGCTGTAAATGATGAGAAAATAGAAGTAGAAGGGCATTGGGGCATATTTAATGCAGGATTGTTTGCTAGATTTCCTTTGAAAAAGCATTGGGCAGTACATACTGAGTTACTTTTAAAAAATGAAAGAGCAAAGTATACCTACACTCTGTACAAGCAGGAAATAATAGCCCCTTATTTTGCCTATTACTATCTCGATGTACCTGTACTTTTGCAGTACGAAGCTCGTGAACCTGCTATAAATCCGAATACTATCAGACCTTTTGTGCAAGTAGGGTTTTCTCCAAAATTTCTTTTGAAGGCCAACTACTTTAGCTCTCAGTTAGATGCCGAACAGAATGTCTATCCTTATTTTAATAAGGTAGTATTCACCACCCAAATAGGAGGGGGAATTCTCTGGCAGACCGAAAAACTTTTCTTGTTGGCCGATATGCGTATCTCTGTAAACCTTACTCCTGTAGCAGGAATAGTTCGTGGCATCGACTTCTCTAATGGGCGAAGCTACACTATCACTTTTTCAGGAGCAGTAGGCTACAAACTTCCTCTTGTTTCACTTCAAAAGAATCTAACAAATTGAAATCAATGAAAAAGCTGAAATTTCCTACCCCTTATACAGTCTTGATGCTGGTCATAGTATTGGCCGCAACGCTTACTTTCTTTTTGCCGTCGGGAAGCTACAGTTCTTTGCAGTACGACAAAACTCAAGATGCTTTCTTGGTGCGTACCACCGATAGTGCTTACACGCTTCCTGCTACTCAAAAAAACTTAGACCAGTTGGGGATAGCTATCCAGTTGAGCAAGTTTAAAGAAGAGAAAATTAAGAAGCCCATTGCCATTCCTAATACCTATGTTCAAACAGCTCCGCATCCACAAGGCGCGCAAGCAGTGCTTTTCGCACCTATTAAAGGAATTTACGATAGCATAGAAGTTATTCTTTTTGTACTAGTTTTAGGCGGATTCATCGGGGTGTTCAACAGTTCTGGAGCACTGAATAGCGGAGTAGGCTACTTGGCTCATAAACTCAAAGGGCGTGAGAGGATTCTTATCATACTTCTCACTATCCTATTAGCTCTTGGCGGTACATCTTTTGGGTTGGCCGAGGAGACTTTAGCTTTTTACCCAATGTTAGTCCCCATCTTCTTGGCAGCGGGCTACGACTTAATGGTGCCCTTAGCAGTGATTTACATAGGTTCCAACGTAGGTTCTATGGCTTCTACTACCAATCCCTTTGCTGTGATTATTGCTTCTGATGCCGCAGGTGTTGACTGGACTTCTGGACTTATTATTAGGCTAATAGCCTTAGCTTTGTGTGTGCTCATCAGTATTGTTTACATTATTAGGTATGCCGAAAAGGTGAGGAAAGACCCCAAAAAGTCTATTGTCTATGGGGTCCCTCTTCCGCAAATTTACGCAGGAAACCAACCACAAACTACCGTTCAACTGCAATGGCGCACCAAAATAGAACTCCTCATCTTTAGCATTTCTTTCCTAGTGATGATTGTAGGGGTCTCTCAGTGGGAATGGTGGTTTCAGGAAATGACAGCCCTCTTCTTAGTAGCTTCAGTACTGATTGCTATTTTTCAGCGCTGTGGCGAAGAGGCTTTTGTAGCTCATTTTGTAGCTGGAGCCCGCGACTTGCTCGGAGTAGCTTTCATCATAGGCATTGCCAGAGGTGTATCATTCATCTTAAACGATGGACAAATTTCAGGTACCATTCTTAACTATGCAACTCATTGGGTGCAGGGGATGTCTCCAATGCTTTTTTTACCTATGTTGCTGTTGGTTTTTGGATTTCTCAGTCTCTTCATTGCATCATCTTCAGGAATGGCAGTACTTACAATGCCTATTATAGGGGCTTTGGCCTCGGTAGTAGGGGTAGATGGGCATAAAGTAGTTAGTGCCTATCTTTTTGGAATGGGAATAATGAGCTTTCTCACTCCTACAGGACTCATCTTGCCATCGCTGGCAATGGTGAATATCAATTACAAGCAGTGGTTGCGCTTTTGTACCCCATTAGTGCTTATTTTCACCCTTCTGCTTACATTCTTATTGTGGATTTAATCTTTAATACCAATGAATATTACTTTTATTATCATTCTCGTTGCCACAGTGGCAATTAGTTACAAAGGCTTTAATGACTCTTCTTTCTTTAATAGCTACAAGTTTAATGTTGGCGCGGTGCAGAGTGGCGACAACATACGTCTACTTTCCTCTGGATTTCTACACGCCAACTGGCAGCATCTCATCTTCAATATGATTTCGCTCTACTTCTTTCAAGACATCATTATTAGTGCGATGGGCTCTCTTTGGTTCCTAATCGTCTATTTTGGTGCAATGTGGTTAGGCAGTTACTTTAGCTTGTACATTTACCAAAGGCAACCTTACTATTCAGCAATAGGGGCTTCTGGGGCTGTTTCAGGTGTTATTTTTGCTGCTATAGCTCTTTTCCCTACGAGTATTAGTGTAAATTTCCTCCCTGGGTGGCTTTTTGGTGCTATCTATTTTGGATACTCGGTGTTTATGATGTTCAATCCACATCGCGGCGATAATTTAGGACATGCAGCCCATTTAGGCGGAGCCCTATTTGGCTTAGCTATTGCAATACTTTATGCTCCTTTCACTGTGATGAGCCATATTTTTTACATAGGCATTATGGCCTTGCCTTTGGCTTATATGGGAGTCAAACTATTAAAAAAATAATCCTAGTAGATTTCTCAACAAGCTAATCGACAAGACAATAAATTGACAAGATGAATTATTTAAAAAAAGTCATTACCGATGTGTTGGAAAGCTACCCCAACCAAGCTGCCAATTTGGTTTTTGTTACTACGGGCAAGCGCCCAGCCCTCTTCCTAAAAAAATACTTTGCCGAACAGATTTCTCAGCCAACTATTGCGCCTGAGTTCATTGGTATTGCTGAGCTCTTTACACGCATTTCTGGGGTGAAGCCCATTGCTTCTCTCCCCTTACTCTTTGAGTTTTACGATACTTATGTAGCTACTTGCCCCACTCCTCCCGACACATTCGAGGAGTTCCTCAGTTGGGGTACTACTGCACTGAAAGATTTTAGCGAAATCGACCAATATTTGGTGCGTCCCGAAAAGATATTCCCCTACATTCACGCTTTGAAAAAAGTAGAGCACTGGTCTGGAATGAAAAAACTCACCGAGATGCAACAAAAGCACTTAGCTTTTTGGAATAGCTTGGGCGACTACTATTTTGCTCTCAACCATAGACTCACTCAAATAGGAAAAGGTTATGGAGGCTTCATAGCTAAGAAAGCGCTGGAAAAGCTCCCCGAATACCTTCAAACACATCCTAATACTATCCACATATTTGTAGGTTTTAACGCCCTTTCTGAAGCTGAACAAAAGGTTATACACTCTATCCTTATGGACTTAGGGGGTGAAATCTATTGGGATGCCGATACCTATTTTATAGACAACCCTGCTCACGAGGCAGGCTATTTCTTTCGCAAATACGCTAAAAACTGGCCTTACTATCATACTCACACGCCTAAATTCTTGCACAGCCATTACGTGCAGGAAAAGGAAATCTACCTTACTGGGGTACCCAAGAGCATCAATCAGGCGCATAGTGTAGCTGCGCTTCTTGAGCAGATACCTGCCAAAGAGTTAGAGCATACAGCGCTCATCATAGCCGATGAAAACCTTCTTATTCCCATTTTGCAAGTGCTCCCATTGAAAAGCCCAGTGAACATCACAATGGGCTACCCTTTGCAGCAAACGCCCCTAAACGACCTTTTTATGGCGTTCTTCCGCTTGCATCTCTCCAAACGATTCTACTATAAAGATATCTTGAACCTCCTTTCACAACCCTTTTTGCATGCACTTCTCAGCGAGGAGGTCGTGAAAACCCTTTCTACCCATATTCACCAGCACAATCTCTCTTACCTCACCCGAGCACAACTCTTTGAGGTGCTCCCCGAGCAGGAACAAGAAGTATTGTCGTTGCTTTTCCCTCAGGGGAAAGGGAACGAGCTTGTCAATTCTCTAATAGACAATGCTATTGCCCTTACCTTACAGCTTAGAGAAACAATTTCTCCAGACAACCCTCAGCATTTGCTTACTCAAGAATATGTCTATCGTTTTCACGAACTCTTCAATCAACTCAAGCAGCTCCAAAAGCGCTATGGCGGCTACCTCAGCACAGTTAAGACACTCTATCACTTCTATTTAGATGTATTGCAGAAGAGTGCTTTGAACTTCCGAGGCGAACCCTTAGAGGGGCTGCAGCTGATGGGAGTATTAGAAAGCAGAAGCTTAGATTTTCAGCGAGTGATTATCACCTCTGTGAATGAGGGAGTCTTGCCTTTAGGCAAGTCCGATAACTCACTGATTCCTTATGATGTGAAGTACGAACTCGGAATGCCTACATTTAAGGAACGCGATGCCGTCTATAGCCATAACTTCTACCGTATCTTGCAGCGTGCTAAAACAATACACCTGTTCTACGATACCGAGATGAACAGTCTTAAAAGCAAAGAGAAAAGTAGGTTTATTCTTCAACTTTTGGCTGAGAAAATTCCCACTCATAAAATAGTGCACCAAATCAAAGCCCCAGAGGTGTATCCCGCCACACTGCAAACACTTACTATTAGCAAGAGTGAAGCAGTATTGGACACTTTGCGTGCATTGGCCGAAAAAGGTCTTTCTCCTTCAGCTTTAACCACCTACATTCGCAATCCCCTTACTTTTTATGAGCAAAACATCTTGCAAGTATACGAGGAAAAAGAGGTAGAAGAAACTGCCGAGGCGCGTACCTTTGGGGTCATTGTTCACGGTACGTTGGAAGATTTGTATAAACCTCACGTAGGGAAAGGAATCCTTACACAGGCTGATATCCAGCAAATGCAAGACCTTGTAGTTCCTTTCATTCAAAATCGATTTGAAAAAGATTATCAAGGTTCCAACTATCAAGCGGGAAAAAATCACCTTATCTTCAAGGTGATGGAGCGCTATGTGCGCAGCTTTTTAGATTTTGAGCTTGCCGAGATACGCAAGGGCACCTCTATTGAAGTGCTTCACGTAGAGCAGAAAATAACAGTTCCTTTCCAAGGGAATCATCTTCCTTTCCCAGTGAACTTCAAAGGTATTATAGACCGTGTAGATCGCCGCAATGGGATGCTCTACATCGTTGACTACAAAACAGGAGCTGTCGATTCTAAAGAGGTACGCATCACTGATTGGAGCAATCTCATTACCGACATTAAGTATGGCAAAGCTTTCCAGCTACTTACCTATGCCTATATGCTTTCGCAACACCTTTCTATTACAGAAACAATGCGCGTAGCCAACTTTTCCTTTAAGCGTTTGCAAAACGGACTAATACCCTTTCACACCTATTTCAGCAAGCAGATAGATGAAGACGTAACCCCCAATATACTTGCAAATTACAAGCAGTACACCGAGCAGCTTTTACAAGAAATTTTTGATGTGAACATACCTTTTTCTGAACTAGGGTAGTGTTTCAGAGATTTCTAAGATTTTAGAATTGATTTAAGAATTAAAGTAGATTGCAGTATGTTTAGAAACTGACATCCAAACATAGCAAGACAAATCTAATACAGTTTTGTAACAGTTATTTCAAAGAACTTTTTCGCTGCAAAGGTCTTAGATTTTTTTCACTTGTACAAAAAGTTGTAACCTGTGGTTACAACCTTGTAACACACAAAGGTCGTAGCACAACACGGTATTATATGTTGTACTACGACTTTGTTTTTAACCTTACAATTTTGCAGTCTTCGTATCCTAATAGTTACTTTTTCAGTAGTTTACTCCTAAGGGATAATTTGTAAAAGCAACTCTTTTCTCATCTCTTATTTTGTTGTCTTATTTTCCTCCCTACTATTTCCCTCATACTCGTGCTTAATCTTATATGCTTCAAATTTTTAATTTGGTACTGCATACAACATAGTTAGGGGCTTTGGTGTTTGAATAAATATAAGCGATAGCTTCTTCTGTATTCTCTTCAAGAATATAATGACAGATTAAGAACTTTGTATGTTTAGCTCACAGACCTACCAAAGAAAAAAATCCTGTTGAAAGCATCCCGTAGCTACCCCGAAGAGATAGTGGAGACAAAGCGAAGCGCAAACGTACTTTCAGCGAATTTTAAATTTCTACAAAAAGGCCTGAAAAAAGAAAAAATAACTGCTCACCTTAAAAGTGCGTTAAACAAAGACTTTTTAGCTAAAACAGCACATTACTCTCTTCTCAAAATCCCTGCTTTCTAGCCATTGTCCATTTTCCCCTATTTGCTAATTTGCTAATTTGTTCATACCTTTGCAGTCCCAAACTTATAATCATACAACAATGTCAAAACGTTATACCATCACGGCAGCTTTGCCCTACACCAATGGCCCAATTCACATTGGCCATTTAGCGGGAGTGTATGTCCCTGCCGACATTTTCGCACGCTACCAACGTTTGAAAAACAACGATGTAGCTTTTATCTGCGGTAGCGACGAGCACGGCGTAGCTATCTCTATCAAGGCTAAGAAAGAGGGTACCACCCCTCAAGCTATCATCGATAAGTATCACGCTATCATTAAACAATCATTCGCCGACTTCGGCATTTCTTTTGATAATTATTCGCGTACTTCCCTCCCTATTCACCACCGTACAGCTTCCGATTTTTTCAAAAAACTTTACAATCAAGGAGATTTTATTGAAGAGGTTTCAGAACAGCTTTACGATGAAGAGGCACATCAGTTCTTAGCCGACCGCTTTGTGATAGGAACTTGCCCTAAATGTGGCAATACAGAAGCTTACGGCGACCAATGCGAACGCTGTGGCTCTTCGCTCAATGCTACCGACCTTATCGACCCTAAGTCTTCTATTACAGGCTCTAAGCCTACTTTGAAGGCTACCAAACACTGGTTTTTACCTTTGAACCGCTACCAAGAGTTCTTAGAAAAATGGATTTTAGAAGGACACAAAAACGATTGGAAACCCAATGTCTATGGGCAAGTGAAGAGTTGGTTAGACGATGAACTCAAACCTCGCGCCGTAACCCGCGACTTAGATTGGGGTATCCCTGTGCCTGTACAAGGAGCTGAGGGCAAGGTGCTCTATGTGTGGTTCGATGCCCCCATTGGCTACATATCATCTACCCAAGAATGGGCTGAACGCGAAGGAAAAGATTGGCGTCCCTATTGGCAAGACGCCGATACCCAACTGGTGCACTTCATCGGGAAAGATAATATTGTGTTCCACTGCATCATCTTCCCTGCAATGCTAAAGGCTGAAGGTAGCTTCATCTTGCCTGTGAATGTGCCTGCCAACGAGTTTTTGAACTTAGAAGGCAACAAGCTTTCTACTTCTAAGAACTGGGCTGTGTGGCTACACGAATACTTGCAAGACTTCCCTAACCAACAAGATGTTTTGCGCTATGTGCTTACCGCCAATGCTCCCGAAACCAAGGACAATGACTTTACTTGGAAAGACTTCCAAGCACGCAACAACAACGAGTTAGTCGCTATCTTTGGCAACTTCATCAATAGGGCAGCAGTACTGACACAGAAGTATTACGAGGGTGAAGTACCACAGGCAGGACAGTTTACCGAAATAGATACTCAAACACTCCACCAAATAGCAGAGCTCATTGAGAAAATAGAACAGTCGTTAGAACGTTATCGCTTCCGCGAAGCGCAACAAGAGCTGATGAATATAGCTCGCTTGGGCAACAAGTACCTCGCCGACGAGGAACCTTGGAAAGTAATTAAAACAGACCCTGAACGCGTACAAACGGTAATGTATGTAGCTTTGCAGATAGCAGCCGCTTTGGCTATTGCTAGCGAACCTTTCTTGCCATTCACAGCCGCAAAACTAAAACGCATTTTAGCTTTAGGAGAAACAGCGTGGGAGCAAGTAAAAACACAGCCTACTCAGTTGCTCTCTACAGGGCACCGCATTGGCGCAGTAGAGTTGCTCTTTGAAAAAATTGACGATGAAGCAATAGAGAAGCAGTTACAACGATTGGAAGATACTAAGAAAGCAAACGAAGAAGCAACGAAGGCAGAAGCAGAAGTAGTGGTAGCTCCTCAAAAAGAACTTATCACTTACGATGATTTTGCCAAAATGGACATTCGTATTGGAACTATATTGTCAGCCGAGAAGATGCCAAAAGCCGACAAACTACTTATTCTAAAAGTAGATACAGGCATTGACCAGCGTACAATCGTGTCAGGGATAGCACAAAGTTTCAGTCCAGAAGAGATTGTAGGGAAGAAAGTAACTGTTTTGGCCAACCTCGCCCCTCGTAAGTTGAGAGGCGTTGAAAGCCACGGTATGATTCTGATGGTAGAAAATGCACAAGGCAAATACTCTTTCATCAATCCTGATGCCGATGGCATTGCCAATGGCACCGAAGTGAAGTAACAAAAAGATGAAGTAACGAAAATTAGCTCAGCATTAGCTGAGCTTTTTTTATGCCCGCTATGAGCGCATCGATTTCTTCAAAGGTGTTGTACACCGCAAAGCTAACGCGTACAGTACCTGGGATACGATAGAAGTCCATTATAGGTTGTGCACAGTGGTGCCCTGTCCGCACAGCGATGCCCAATTGGTCTAAGATGGTGCCTACATCATAAGGGTGTATTCCTGCTAAGTTGAACGAGATGACAGCTGTTCGCTCTTGCAAATCGGGATTCCCGTAAATCCGAAGGCCTTCAATGCCTTGCAACTGCTCAGTAGCATAAACTAATAGTTTGTGTTCATAAGTGGCAATCTCCTGCATTCCTAAAGCGTGCAGATAGTCAATGGCTGCACCAAAGCCGATGCCTCCAGCAATGTTGGGGGTACCTGCTTCAAATTTGTAAGGAAGGTCAGCATAGGTGCTGCGCTCAAAGCACACTTCCTTAATCATTTCGCCACCACCTTGGTAGGGGGGGAGGGCGAGGAGTAACTCTTCTTTTCCGTAGAGGACACCTACTCCGGTAGGCCCGTACATTTTATGAGCAGAGACAGCATAAAAGTCGATGTCTAAGGCCTGCACGTCAGGTTGTAAGTGAGGAGCTGCTTGGGCACCATCTACCAGTACTGCCGCTCCTACTCGGTGGGCTTTCTCAATGATTGTCTCAATAGGGTGAATATTACCCAAGGCATTTGATACGTGCTGCACACAGACAATCTTGGTGCGCGAGCTGAGCATTGTTTCGTAGGCATTAAGGTCTAAAATACCTTTCTCATCCATTGGGATAACCCTTAGGGTAGCTCCACTGCGCTGGCAGGCTAGTTGCCAAGGAACAAGGTTGCTGTGGTGCTCTGAAGCTGATATGATCACCTCGTCGCCTATTTGCATTAGGCTTCCATAGCCGTTGGCTACCAAGTTGATACTATGAGTAGTGCCAGCGGTGAAAACAATTTCAGAGGCTTTGCGGGCATTGAAATGCTGTTGTATTTTGATGCGCGCTTGCTCATACGACTCGGTAGCTTCTTGGCTGAGGGTATGTACCCCTCGGTGGATATTGGCATTTTGGTGGGTGTAGTAGTGCACGATGGCTTCTATCACTTGTGTGGGGGTCTGAGAGGTAGCCCCGTTGTCTAAATAAACGAGAGGGCGGTTGTGGAGAGTTCGCTGCAGAATAGGAAAGTCAGCGCGTATTTGGGCGATGGGTTTCATTTGTTTGTAGTGTTAAAGGAGTGTTTTAGGTGAATATTTTTAGTTTTTATAATTAGTGGGGGTAGTCCATTTGTTTATAACAGAGGGGGTTAAATATTTTGGTGCAAATATAGGATAAAAAAATGAAAAAGATGTCTTTTAAAAACGAATGTTGTACCAACGGGCAGTAGCCTTTTGCTAATTTCCTAATTATTACTATCTTTGCCGCATCAAAATATTTTTTAAATGAATACAAACGACTTACTGAATATAGCACACACTTTTGGAAGTCCAGTGTATGTGTATGATGCAGAGAAAATAGGTAGCCAGTATCATCGATTGGTAAATGCTTTCTCAGCAGTCCCTAAGTTGCGTATCAATTATGCAATGAAGGCACTTTCTAATATTTCTGTTTTGAAATTGATGAAAGATTTAGGAACAGGCTTAGATACGGTTTCTATTCAAGAGGTACAGTTGGGGCTGCTTGCGGGCTTTGCTCCTGAGCAGATAATTTTTACACCCAATGGAGTTTCTATGAATGAGATTGAAGAGGCGATGCGTCTTGGGGTACAATTGAATATTGACAACCTTTCGTTCTTGGAGCAGTTTGGTACACAGCATCCAGAGGTGCCTGTATGTATTCGCATCAATCCTCACGTGATGGCCGGGGGCAACAGTAAGATTTCAGTAGGGCATATTGATAGCAAGTTTGGTATTAGTATTCACCAAATACCTCATATTTTGCGCATTGTAGAGAATACAAATATGCATATCAATGGGATTCATATGCATACAGGTAGTGATATTCTGGACATAGATGTGTTTCTCTACGCAGCTGAAATCTTATTTGATACCGCAAAACATTTTAAAGATTTGCAGTTTGTAGATTTTGGTAGTGGGTTTAAGGTGCCTTATAAGGAAGGAGATATTCAAACCAATATCGAAGAGTTGGGAGAGCGTTTAGGGGCTCGCTTTTTAGCGTTTTGTCAAGAATATGGTCGTGAGCTTACCTTAGCTTTTGAGCCCGGCAAGTTCTTGGTGAGTGAAGCTGGGCGTTTTTTGGTGAAGGTGAATGTGGTAAAACAGACAACTTCTACTGTGTTTGCCGGAGTTGATTCAGGCTTTAATCATTTGATTCGTCCGATGTTGTACGGGGCAACACACTTTATTGAGAATCTTTCAAACCCCGATGGGAAGAAGCGTTTTTATTCGGTAGTGGGGTATATTTGCGAGACAGATACTTTTGCCTCTAATAGGCAGATTGCCGAGATTACTGAAGGAGATATATTGTGTTTCCACAATGCAGGGGCTTATTGTTATACAATGGCAAGCAACTACAATTCCCGTTTGCGACCTGCTGAGGTGCTCTGGCAAAACGGTGAGGCCAAACTGATTAGGAAAGCAGAAACGTTTGAAGATTTGATTAGAGGTCAGATTTTTTAGTGAGGCGAATAGCAAATAGTAAATTGGCTAATTAGCAAATGAAAAAAGTTTGCTAATTAGCCAATTTTCTGATTAAAGAAAGCGGTTGTGCCAACTGTCTTCTAAGGGGACTTCCCAATTTTCTTCGTATTCCATTTTGGTATTTACAAGATTGTTGAATACGATGGTTTGTGCTGATACGGCTTTGTCTTTTACCATTTTTTTGAAGTCAGCGAGGTTTTTGTAGGCAATGTGTTCTCCTTGTCGGTAGCTGACATTCATTCGGTCTAGCAGGGTAACGCCGTATTGGACTTCTAAGTCTTGAATGAAGCGTGCCAAGGAGTCTAATGAGCAACCTCCTACACCATGGGCATCGGGCGATGCGCCTATGACGATAAAGCGGTTGTAACGCAGCTCGAAAGCCGATAGTAGGCTTTTGCCGTGTACTTTCCATTGGTTTAGATAATCTTCCAGCTGTGTGTGCAGCAGTTTTTGTTCTTCTTCTGTGAAACTGCGATTGCACTGATACACCCATACGCGGGCATCTTCGGGGAGGTTTTTAAAGTCTGTATACATTATTTCTTCATTAAGCGATCTAAATTGCGTTTGTTGTCGCGGTCTTTGATGGTTTCGCGTTTGTCGTATAGTTTTTTACCTCGTACTAAGGCTATGTCAAGCTTGGCAAGACCTTTTTCGTTGATGAAAAGGCGTAAGGGGACGATAGTTAGTCCTTTGTTTTTAACTTCTTTGTGTAGTTTGCGCAATTCTTTTTTTTGAAGGAGTAGTTTGCGTTCGCTTTTGGGGCGGTGGTTGTAGTAGGTGCCAAAAGCGTAGGGCTCGATAGTAGAATTGATAACGAACAATTCTCCTTTTTCGTTAAACTCGCAGAAACTTTCGGCAATGGAGGCTTTGCCCATCCGTATAGATTTAATTTCGGTACCTACCAACACGATACCAGCAGTATATCGGTCGAGTACCTCGTACTCAAACTTAGCGCGTTTGTTGAGTATTTGTATAGTTTTCTGAATCATAAGGCAAAAGTAATCATTTTCTTTAAGATAACAAGCGTTGGTTCAAAAGTTTTTTATACTTTTGCCCAAAATGAGTTTTATGAGACGTTTCTTACTATTTGTTGTCTTACTATTTTCGGTTTCTTCGTGGGGGCAGCCATCAGAGTTTGTATCCTTGAAGAGCCTTTCAGAAGATTTTCTTTTTGAACTGAAATACGCTACTGATGATAATTTTCTCCACCAAGCGGTGTACGATTGTGGCGAGTGCTACCTGCGCCGGCGTACGGCAGAAGCTTTGGTAAAAGCTAATGAGGAGTTTAAAAGGCTGGGCTATCGTATCAAATTGTTCGATTGCTATCGGCCGCTTTCTGTTCAGAAGAAAATGTGGAAGATACTCCCAGGAACTCATTATGTAGCCAATCCAGCCAAAGGTTCTAAACACAACCGAGGTGCTGCGGTAGACCTTACATTAGTGGATAAAAATGGAAAGGAGCTCGATATGGGTACGCCTTTTGATTTCTTTGGGGTACGTGCTCATCACACATTTACTGCTTTGCCCAAGGAAGTGCTCCAAAACCGAAAATTACTGAAAGAGACTCTTAATAAATACCAATTCAAGTCTATCTATTCCGAGTGGTGGCACTACGAGTTCCGCCCCGAGATGTTGTCGAAAGTAGAGGATTTTCAGTGGGAATGTCCTAATTAGTAAATTTGTTGATTTTCAAACTTGTGAATTGGCAAATTATTTGTATCTTTGCCTCATCATAATTTTTTTAACTTAATGCTACAGATGAAAAACCAATCTTTAAAACACTATTTTGCATTTCTAATAGGAATGTTGGGGAGCTTCTTCCTCTCTGAAACACTGCCTGCACAACAACTAAGACCTATCTTAAGCGAAAAACGACTAAGGGCAGATAACTCTTTTGCAGGGGTAGATGGCCCTTACATATTTTACTCTCAAGGAAAAACTATTGTAAAACAAGTGCTTGAGAAAAGAGGACAAGCACAGGGGGTTACCAAAGAATTTACAACGCCTCTACAAGGCAAAAAACTCAAAGCCTACCTTAATGCGAAAGATTTCTTTGCTTTTGAACTGAAGGATGAAATGAAAAATGAGGAGTCTGATTATCCTATGCCTGAAAAGCTCATTGCTATTTCTGACATAGAAGGACAGTTTGAGGCATTTAAACAATTCCTAATAGGCAATGGAGTGATGAATGAAAAATACCAATGGACTTATGGGAAAGGCCACCTTGTAACATTGGGAGACTTCTTTGACCGTGGATTAATGGTTACACAAACGCTCTGGCTTATCTATCATTTGGAGAATCAAGCTGAAAAAGCAGGTGGTAAAGTACACTTTATTCTTGGCAACCACGACTTGATGAATATGAACAACGACTTCCGTTATGTACGCAAGAAATACTTTGCTAATGCAGCCTTGATGGACGATGAGTATCTTTTCTTTTACAAACCCAATACTGAATTAGGCAGGTGGTTGGCTACTAAGAACATAGTAGAACGAATTGGAGATTACGTATTTGTACACGCGGGTATCTCTATGGAAATAGCTAATTTAGGGTTAACGCTTCAAGAGCTTAACAATCACGCCCGAGTGTATTATTTTAATAACTTCAAGGCACAGAGGCAAAAAGATAGTCTCTACAGCATTATTTACGGATTTGGCATTAGTCCTACGTGGTACCGAGGTTGGGGAAAACAAACGATAGACCCTACAGAAGCAGAAACCATCATAGCGCGATGGAATGTAGGGAAATTTGTCATAGGGCACACACTTCATAATCAAGTAACTTACCTAATGAACAAACGTGTGATAGATCTTGATGTAGAGCACGCTAAAGGAACTATCCAAGGCCTATTGGTTGAAAATGGTCAAGAGTACAAAGTGAATGACAAAGGAGAAAAAACTGCTATTGTAGAGAATGCAGCAGTACCAGAAGATAACGATTAAAGTAGGGTTGTTAATCATAAAGATGGAACATTTATATCTTAAGAATTTTGGTCCCATCAAAGAGATGGATATAGACCTAAAACCCCTAATGGTATTTATAGGCGAATCGGGCAGTGGTAAAAGTGCAATATTAAAGTTGCTCTCCCTGCTAAGGTGGGTACATAAACAGAATAATTTACGAACTTATTTTGTAAAATCGTCTATTGCTAAGAAAAAAAGCGATTATAGTCGTTTAAAATCAGATAATTTGCTAAAAATAAGTGGTTTGAATGAATTAGTTCGCAAAGATACTGAAATTAGTTTTCAAATAGGAGATACTTTGTATGAAAGTAAAGGGAAAATACTTACTGATACTAAGCTAAATGGAGAACTGACTTTAGATAAAATAGCTTTTATTAGCGAGAACAGAGGTGTATTACCTGATATTTATGCGAATAAAATTCCTCGTAGTTTTAAGCTCCCTTATTATTTAGAAGATACTTATGACAACTTTTTAACAGCTTTTGAGCAATTAGGAAAAAAAGAGTTTTTTATAGAAAGTACTGATTTGATACTTTTTCAAAAAAAAGGAATATTACCAAAATTTTTTATAAAAGATCAAGGTAATACTTTTGAGATGAAATTTGAGAATAGCTCGAGTGGGACGAAAACAGTGCTTTTTCCTGAAATAATAGTATCTTATTTTACTCAAAAGTATGATTTTAAAGATGTGTTAGCTGGAGGCTTTAATGATTTTTTGATGAGTAAAATTCAACAAATGCAACGGTTAGGAGAAATAGGAATTACTAATATCAGTTCAGCTAATTTCTCAAGTAGAAACCTTTCTATTTTTATAGAAGAACCAGAACTATCGCTTTTTCCATCAGCACAAAGACGGCTATTAAACCGATTGGTAAGAGATTGTTTTGCTGAAAACAAGCAAGAAAATTGTGTTACAAACTTGGCTTTTGCAACGCATAGTCCATATATACTTACCTCACTTAATAACTTGTTATTAGCAGGAGAAACTGCTAAATTGACAGAGAAAAGAGCTCTGGTAAGTCAGGTAGTTTCGGAAGAATATTGGCTTACTGCAGAACAAGTAGGAGCTTATGCTATAGAAAATGGGAAGGTAAACAATATAATCGAAGGAGATAATCTTATTGATGGAGCTTATTTAGATAGTATATCTGATGAAATATCTTCTGAATTTTCATCTATTTTAGATATTGAGTATGGAAATAGAGAATAAACATAAAGAATTGTGTGGTAAAATAGCCACTTGTGAAGAAAAAGGTAAGAAATTCACCCTTAATAATGCTGCTGATTTTGTAAAAATACAGATTGATGGTGGAGTATTCCCTAACAGTGATAATACAACTCGTTGTGATTACTTATTCTATAAAGAGAAAGAGTTGAAGAGGCAGATTGAGATTTTTGTAGAACTAAAAGGAGTAGATGTAACTAAAGCAATAAAACAATTAGAAAGTAGCTTACAGATGTTTGCTATATCAAAAACTAAATATGCTTTTGCTATTCCTACCAACGTATCACCTGCTATTACTGCTACTATCCAGAAAAAAGAAAGAGAGTTTAGGGAGAAATGGAATACTATTTTAAAAGTAAAAGCAAAATCATTGCAATGTAACTATAATTCACAAACCAACAGCCTTGAGGCAATACGTAACTAACAACTAAACACTAACGATAAGTAACTAATGAAAGGAATTATTCTAGCAGGTGGTTCAGGCACACGCCTTTACCCCATTACAAAGGGAGTTTCAAAACAGCTCCTTCCTATTTATGACAAACCAATGATTTACTACCCCCTATCAGTACTGATGTTAGCAGGTATTCGCGAGGTACTGATTATCTCTACACCTCAGGACTTACCTGGTTTTCAGCGTCTCTTAGGAGATGGTTCTGATTTTGGTATCCACCTGAGCTATGCTGAGCAACCCAGTCCCGATGGCTTGGCACAAGCTTTTATCATTGGAAAAGACTTTATTGGGGACGATGATGTCTGCTTGGTATTGGGTGATAACATTTTCTACGGACAGAGCTTTTCACAAATGCTTGCTCAAGCAGTGCACAATGTAGAGAAAGAGCGCAAAGCTACTGTTTTTGGTTACTATGTGAAAGACCCTGAACGCTATGGAGTAGCAGAGTTTGACACTGCCGGCAACGTGCTAAGCATAGAGGAAAAACCCGTACAGCCTAAATCTAACTATGCAGTAGTAGGACTCTATTTTTATCCTAATAAAGTGGTAAAAGTAGCGGGAGAAATCAAGCCTTCAGCACGGGGAGAGTTAGAAATAACAACCGTGAATCAAGAGTTCCTGAAGGGAGGAGAACTAAAGGTACAGCTATTAGGACGCGGTTTTGCGTGGTTAGATACGGGTACCCACGATTCGCTTAGTGAAGCTTCTAACTTCGTAGAGACATTGGAAAAGCGTCAAGGGTTGAAAATCTCTTGCTTAGAAGAAATTGCCTATCGTAAAGGGTGGATTACAGCTGAAAAACTACAAGAGTTGGCACAACCAATGCTCAAAAACCAATACGGGCAATACCTTTGTCAATTAGTAGCGAATAATTGATGCCTAAATTTAACACCCAACACTTAAACTATGGCTAAACTGAAAACAGCGTACTTCTGTCAGAACTGTGGCACACAATACAGCAAATGGCAAGGGCAATGCTACACCTGTAAGCAATGGAATACTATTGTAGAAGAGGTAGTGCAGAAAGATACTGCCCCTATGTGGCAGGAAAAGGAAACTTCTGTTAGAAACAAAGCCCCTAAGTATATTTCTATTTCGCAAATTAGTACACAGCAAGAAGAACGTTTGAATACCAATAACCATGAACTGAATAATGTATTGGGTGGAGGATTGGTGCCAGGGTCGGTTACCCTCTTAGGGGGCGAACCAGGGATTGGGAAAAGTACACTACTGCTACAAATAGCCTTAAACTTACCCTATCGTACCTTGTACGTCTCGGGAGAGGAGAGTGAGAAGCAAATAAAAATGCGCGCTGACCGTATTCCTCATCGGCTTGCAAATTGTTTTATCCTCACCGAGACCAAGACTCAGAATATCTTTCAGCAGATTAAAGAGCTTTTGCCTGAAATTGTGATTATTGACTCTATCCAAACGCTTCAATCAGAATATATTGAGGCCTCTGCAGGCAGCATTTCACAAATTAGAGAGTGTACTTCCGAGTTGATTAAGTTTGCCAAAACAACTCATACGCCCGTTATCCTCATAGGGCATATTACTAAGGATGGACAGATAGCAGGCCCTAAGATTCTGGAGCATATGGTAGACACAGTTCTCCAGTTTGAAGGTGATCGCAATCATGTATACCGTATTTTGCGCTCACTGAAAAATCGCTTTGGTTCTACTTCAGAGCTTGGCATTTACGAGATGCTTAGCAATGGGCTTCGCGAGGTGAATAACCCTTCAGAAATACTTATTTCTAAGACTGATGAGACTATCAGTGGTACTTCTATAGCGGCGACTTTGGAAGGTATGCGTCCATTGATGATTGAAATTCAAGCTCTTGTAAGTACAGCCGTATATGGTACTCCTCAGCGGAGTACAACAGGCTTTAATGCTAAACGACTGAATATGCTCTTGGCAGTACTTGAAAAACGCGCAGGCTTCCGTTTAGGAGCTAAGGACGTTTTTCTAAATATTACAGGAGGTATTACTATTGATGATCCTGCTACCGATTTGGGAGTAGCAATGGCTATCTTGTCGTCCAACGAAGATATTGCTATAGAAAAAGATGTGTGTTTTGCTGGCGAAGTAGGCTTAGGAGGTGAAATCCGCCCTGTGCAGCGTGTAGAGCAACGCATTACCGAAGCTGAGAAACTGGGCTTTAACACCATTTTTGTGTCAAAATACAACAAGATAGCACTTAAGAATACGAAAATTAAAGTGCAGAAAGTAGCTAAAATAGAAGACGCTATTCAGGAACTATTTGGATAAGAAGAATATCTTATGTTTAAGAAACTCTTTAAAGATACGGTTATTTATGGCATTGCAACGGTCTTGCCTCGTGTAATGACCCTTTTGCTCACCCGACTTTACGTAAATAAATTAGATACGACTGACTTTGGTATTTACTCGGGGTTGTTCGTCTACCTTATTTTGGGAAATGTAATTCTCTCTTATGGGATGGAAACAGCATTCTTTAGGTTTATGAATAGGGGAGAGGCGCGCGATAAGGTACAGTCTACAGCACTTACTTCACTGCTGATGAGCTCTTTGCTTTTCTTAGTGGTAGCCTATCTTTTGAGAAATAGTATTGCTGCTTGGCTAAACTATGAAGTAGAGTACATTGTTTTTGGTATTCTTATCTTGGTTCTTGATACCTTAGTGGTAATCCCATTTGCTTGGTTGCGCAATCAAGGAAAATCCTATTGGTACGCTTTCTTAAAAGTGGGGAATACTACTGTGAACCTGCTCTTCAATATCTATTTTCTGTCAATTCTTCCTTCAGAGGAACTCGCTATGGGGGGTGGTGTGGCCTATATCTTCTTGGCCAATTTGATTGCTAGTCTACTTACTTTTATTGCTTTGCTACCTGTCTACTTAAAGATTAGGCTTGGCTTTTCGTATGTGCTTTGGAAGCCAATGATGCTTTATGCCTATCCTGTGCTATTGGCAGGGATTGCTTTTGCTATCAACGAAGGATTTGACCGTGTATTTCTTAGAATGCTCTTGCCTGAAGATACGGCCGATGCAACTATAGGGGTCTATTCGGCTTGTTACAAGATGGGGGTATTTATGAATCTGTTTGTCTCTGCTTATCGCTTGGGGATTGAACCTTTCTTTTTCAGCAATTCACAAGACAAGAATGCTCCTAAATATTATGCGCGTATTACAGAGTACTTTGTAGTCTTTGGGGGGGGAATACTCTTGTTTTTTACTGTGTTTACCAATGTCTTCAAATGGGTGCTTATTCCCAACCCTGCCTATTGGGAGGCTTTGTGGATTGTGCCCATCATTTTGTTAGCTAATTTTTGTTTAGGTATTTATAACAACCTGTCTGTATGGTATAAGGTAACCGATCGCACCCGCTTTGGTGCTATCATATCGTTGCTGGGGATGGGTATCACGGTAATATTTAACTTGGCTCTTATCCCATTGCTCAGCTACAAAGGGGCTGCCCTTACTACTCTTATTACCTATGCAGCAATGATGTCCATCTCATACTACTACGGACAAAAACTCTATCCTATTCCCTACAATCTCAAAGTACTGAAAGTCTTCTTAGGAATAAGCGTAATAGGCTCTTTCTTGCAGTTTTACCTCTTCAAACTGAATTTATTTGTAGGCATACTCTTGCTATTGCTCTACGCCGTATTAGCCTATGTCGTATTGTCCCCTAATCCTTTTCAAAGCAACCAAAAAAGAAAAAGAGTGTCGTAAGACACTCTTTTTTATTGTTTAATCTTCTGGGCTAAAAAGAGCCATTTTCTCTTCTTCTTTACTGCGCATCAAGGAACTTTCTTCAGGGGTTTTATCCTTGTACCCACATAGGTGCAACACTCCGTGAGCCAATACCCTTAGCAGCTCTTGTGCAAAAACAACTCCAAATACCCCTGCATTCTCTTCTACACGTTCTACTGAAATGTAGATATCAGCATTTAGAATGTTGCCTTCAGTATAGTCAAAGGTGATGATATCAGTAAGTGTATCGTGTTGAAGATACTGTACATTTAGGTTGTGCAAGTATTCGTCGTTGCAAAAAATATAGTTAATATTGCCAACTTGTTTCTTCTCTGAAAGGGCAATCTGTTTGACCCATAGCTTTACAGTGTTCTTCTTGAATGGAAAAACAAACGGGGTCTCGTTAAAAAAAGAAGTCATATTATTTTCCTTTGTAAGTGCTGATACCTAAAAGAGCATAAATAGGCGAAAAACCGATGAGTACCGTTACTAATAGCAGAATAGAGATCGCTCCTAAGACAGAAGCTACGGAGAGTGAAAACTCATTGAAAAGCCCTAAAATAGCAATTAAGGCCAAAACAATTAGGCGGATATTCTTGTCTAATTTACTGATGTTTCTCTTCATACCAATACAATTCTTAATTCAGGAAGCAAAAGTAGGACATTATTTTGACTTCTCCAAACAAATTTACGAAATTATAGGTCAAATAAATGGAGTTTGTAGCAAACGCTGTTCTAATAGATATTTATTTTGAACTTTTTATTCTCAAATTAGAAAGGGCAGATTCAAGTTATATTGGCGATTGTAGAATGAAAAGTAATTATTTTTTCTGTTTTTTAGGTATTTAGCAGAAAGGTGGGTGTAGGCTGCAAATGTAGGATTTCTTCGCTATGTGTTCACTATGTCTTCGCTATGTCTTCGAGATGGTTATAACAGTTCTTTTTTCTATTAGATGGTTAGACTTTAGATTGAGGTTTTGGAGTGCTTCAAGCTCTTTCTGAAGGAGTGAGGAATACCCTGCGAGTAACTGTAAGACGGCTGAAAATAGGTGCTGTGCAGCAGCGCGGAACTTAAAACTTGACATTTATTTTTTGGTAGTTCATCAAGATGTTGTATCTTTGCAGTAGGACTAACAACTAACTTATGAGTGATATAATACGTTTGCTACCCGACCACGTGGCTAACCAGATAGCTGCGGGCGAGGTTATCCAACGCCCTGCTTCGGCCGTCAAAGAGCTAATGGAGAATGCTATTGATGCTAAAGCAACTGTGATTAAACTGCTGGTTAAAGAGGCTGGAAGGACACTTGTTCAAGTGATTGACAATGGAATGGGAATGAGTGCTACCGATGCACGCTTGGCCTTTGAGCGACATGCTACTTCCAAAATACAAAAGGCTGAAGACCTCTTCCAACTGCAGACAAAAGGGTTCCGCGGAGAGGCCTTGGCTTCTATCGCAGCGATTGCCCACATAGAACTACAAACCAAACGCCCCAATGACGATTTAGGTACTTCTCTCTATATAGAAGGCAGCAAGATTACCCACCAAGAGCCTTGTGTATGCCCCACTGGAACAAGTATTGCAATGAAGAATTTGTTCTTCAACATTCCTGCCCGTAGGAACTTTCTAAAATCGGATACGGTGGAATTTCGGCATATCCTCGATGAGTTCCAACGGGTAGCACTAGCGCACCCTAACATTCATTTTTATTTGTACAACAACGGCAATGAGCTTTTTAACCTTCCTGCTACCCACTTGCGCCAACGCATTGTACATCTGTTTGGCAATAAAACTGATGAAAAGCTGGTACCTCTCATAAGTGAGGATACGCCTTTGGTACGCATTAGTGGTTTCATAGTGAAACCTGCTTTCTTGGCTAAGACGAAGTCTATGCAATTCCTAATGGTAAACAACCGATTTGTAAAGAGTCAGTATTTAAATCACGCTGTTGCCTCGGCTTATGAGGGGCTTATTCTTCCTGAGCAGAAGCCTGAGTTTTTCATTTCGCTGGAAGTAAACCCTGCGAGCATAGACATCAACATTCACCCTACGAAGACTGAAATAAAGTTTGAAGATGAACACAGCATTTATGCCTTGCTAAAATCGGCTGTAAAACACAGTTTGGGGCAGTTTAATATCGCTCCGACTTTAGATTTTAGCAAAGACCCTACTTTTGAC
The DNA here is from genome assembly GCA_963519425.1 of uncultured Capnocytophaga sp. Lineage (GTDB taxonomy): Bacteria > Bacteroidota > Bacteroidia > Flavobacteriales > Flavobacteriaceae > Capnocytophaga. The sequence continues at coordinate 7,498 of CAUQNY010000001.1, read as the reverse complement.
CTTCCGTACCAATACAAGGACAAAGAGCCTACTTTCCCTCGGATACAGGTAGACCCGAATTTTAACCCTTTCAAAGAGTCGTTTGGAGGCAGTTCTACCCAAAATAACGGTAGCTACCCTTCGTTTGCGAAGAAAACGACCTCGTGGGAGAGCTTGTATACGGGGATTGAGGCAAGTGTCAGGACTTCTGCCAACGAAGGACAGTCTTTCGAGAGTGCTCTTTTTGAAGATGAACAGGCTAAGCCTCAAGGAAAGAAAATTGTTGCGCTAGCCAAGAAATACCTGATTACAACCTTTGGGGGAGAATTGATTATCATCAACATCAGTAGAGCACACCAGCGAGTGCTTTTTGAGCGTTTTATGAAAAGCCTGCACACTACTAACTCAGCAAGCCAGCAACTAATGTTTCCTTATGAGTTGCCTTTTTCTCCAGATGATTTGGCTGTGTTAAGCGAACTGAGAGAGCTGCTGGAACAAATAGGTTTTATGCTGAGTATAGAGGTTGACAAAATAGTGGTAAGTGGTATTCCACTACATTTGGCTGATGCTGAAATCCCGAGTATTTTTACGGAGTTAATTCAGCAGCACCTAGAGGCCTTGCCAACTGAACCTGAAATGTATAAAGAAGCGCTTGCTAAAAACTTAGCTAAGAGTTTGGCCGTAAAAACAGGTCAAGGGCTGAGTGAAGAAGAACAAGAGACCTTAGTAAAGCATCTGTTCAGCTGCGAAGAGATTCTGATTTCTCCTTTTGGGAAGCGTATTTACTACAATCTTTCGGTAGAAGACATTGAAAAGCTATTTTAAAACAGCCTAATAACGTTTTTTAAACCCTAATAAATCGAATATGGAACGAATTTCTAAAACAGTATTACACCTGATTATTCTCAATACTATATTTTTAGCGCTTAATGCCTTAAATGAACAACACTTATTTTTGCGAGGCTTGGATCTGACAGATTTATTAGCGCTACATTATTTTAAGGAGCCGCATTTCGGTTGGTGGCAGTATGTGAGCTATATGTTTATGCATGGAGGCTTTACCCACCTGCTGTTCAATATGTACGCTTTGTGGGCTTTTGGTACTCCTTTGGAAAATATCTGGGGGCGCAATAAGTTTCTGTTTTTCTACTTTTCTTGTGGGATAGGTGCTGCTCTACTGCACACAGGAGTAAACTACTATTATGTGCAACAAGGATTGGAAGCACTGCAAAGCGCTAATGTGCCTAAGGAAATAGTATTAGAGGCTTTTTCGGAGGGTAAGTACAACCCTTTATGGGAGAAAATCATTACTAAGAGCACTTTTGATAATATGGCGGCCTCCTTTTTTGCTCCTACTGTAGGAGCTTCTGGGGCTATCTATGGTATCTTGGTTGCTTTTGGGATGTTTTTTCCTAATGCTAAGTTAATGTTGTTTTTTGTTCCTTATCCTATTGCAGCCCGCTATTTTATTCCTATTTTGGTAGGTATTGACTTGGTTTCTGGTTTCACTGGATTCTCTCTTTTTGGTGGCAATATTGCCCACTTTGCCCACGTAGGTGGAGCACTGATAGGTTTCTTGATAATGTTGTACTGGAAAAAGCATAGTTTTGACAAAAACAGATGGGACAGATACTAAGAATGAGATTTTTAATACTTATATTTTACTTCTGCTGTATAAGTGCTTGGGGGCAAACAGAGGTGCGCGGGCGAGTACTTCACGACACTATTCCGCTATCGGGAGTGCACGTGCTCAACCTCTATTCGCACACTATTGCCACAACTGATGGAAATGGTTATTTTGTACTGAAAGCACGTGAACAACACACACTGCAATTTACCTTTGTGGGAATGGAAACGGCCTACCGAACCCTGACCAAGGCAGACTTTGGTTTTGGAGGTATTGTAGTACAACTGAAAGAAACTATCAACCAACTGGACGAGGTAGAAGTATCGCAATACCGGAAAATGTCAGCTCAACAATTAGGAATCTTACAACACACCCCCACAGAGCGCACTTTTGCTGAAAAACGCTTATATGCGAGCAGTGGACTGGGAATTGTTTCGATTTTAAACACTTTGTCAGGGCAGAAAAAGGTCATCAAAAAAATAGTAGCCAACGAACAGAATTTAGCCGTAGCCCACTACATTCGGGAGCATTTGAGTAGCTTTTTGAAGAAAGAGCTCAAACTCAATGAAGAAGAAATGGATGTTCTGGCTTATTTTGTAATGGAACGCCCTGAATTTCACGACCTCGTACGGAAGAAAGACCACAAGCCGATGGAGTTTATGCTTTTAGAAGCTTGGGGAGAATACCAAAAGTTAGTGAATGAACCGATTCGCCAATGAAAACATTGCTACTCATATTGTTTTTGGCAAGTCCTTTTTTGATAATAGGGCAGGAAAAAACGCGTGTTAGAGGGAGAATTTTCTACAATAAGGCACCACTGGAAGGGGTGCATCTTCAGAATATAGACAATCAGCATTTTACAACTTCAGATAAAGAAGGTAACTTCTCTTTGGAAGCAGAGAAAGGACATACCCTAAAAGGTACCTACGTAGGGAAGAAAGACCTTTATCGCTCTCTAACCCCAAGCGACTTGCAACAGGGTATCAGTCTGACAATGGTAGACTTTACGATAGCCTTAGATGGGATAGACCTTTTGCCTACCCCAAAAATTAGTGCGCAGAGCTTAGGTATTTTGCAACACACACCCAAAGAGCGCACTTGGCAAGAAAAACGAAAGTATGCTAATACGGATATTCTGCAGATAGACAAGCTCAGTCTGTACAAGCTATTAGTAGGGGAAGTCAGCTTTAATTTTACAGCCCTTGTCAATCATCTGAATGGCAAAGCGAAGCTCATCAAAAAAGAAGTCATCAACGAGAAAAACCTAGAGGTAGCCCACTACATTGTAAATGAAATGAGCAACTACCTTAAGACAGAACATCGGCTGAGTGAAGAAGAGATAGGGACGCTGGCCTACTACGCAATGGAAAAGCCAGAGGCACACAGGCTAGTAGAGAAAAGGGACAATAAACAGTTGGAATTTATGCTGTATGAGTGGTGGAATGAATTGCGTAACCTCCAATAAGTCAATTTTCTAATAGTTCCATTATCTTATTGTTTGATTTATTTAACAATTTTTTGAGATAAAATTTGCCAATTAAAAAAATATTCGTACTTTTGCTAACGAAAAAACAACGCTGATAAACGAAAGGAATCAGCTCTGAATAAATTTGATTTTATGAAAAGTATTGAAACAGCAAAGACGTGGCTTTCTGACACTTTCGATGCAGAAACTCGAAGCAAAGTTCAAGCACTCATCGAAGGGAATCCAGATGAACTGAATGAAGCCTTTCACAAGAATTTAGAGTTTGGTACAGGTGGTATGCGTGGAATTATGGGGATTGGTACCAACCGCATCAACAAATACACCTTAGGAAAGAACACTCAAGGTCTTAGCAACTACCTACACCAATGTTTTCCTAACCAAGAAATAAAAGTAGCCATCGCACACGACTGCCGCAACAATTCTAAAACGTTTGCTAAAATAGTAGCCGATGTATTTGCAGCTAATGGCATTAAGGTTTACCTTTTCTCTGACCTTCGTCCTACCCCAGAACTATCTTTCACGGTACGCTATTTAGGGTGCCAAGCAGGAATCGTTTTAACAGCCTCTCATAACCCTCCAGAATACAATGGCTACAAGGTATATTGGCAAGATGGGGGACAAACAGTACCTCCTGAAGATGGCGATATTATGAAAACCATAGAAGCCCTTGAGTTCAAAGATATCAAATTCAATGCTGATGAAAGTCTTATCCACTACATAGACAAAGAGTTAGACAATGCTTTTGCAGAAGCTTCAATCAAAAATGCTGACTTTAAAGCTCCTGAAAAAGACAAGCTAAAAGTAGTTTTCACCTCTTTGCACGGAACTTCCATCACAATGGTTCCTGAAGTGCTTAAACGCGCTGGATACACCAATGTACATATAGTAGAAGAACAAGCTATTCCAGATGGCAACTTCCCTACCGTAAAATCGCCTAACCCTGAAGAGCCTGAAGCTCTTACGATGGCACTGAAAAAAGCTGATGAAATAGATGCAGACATCGTAATAGGTACTGACCCTGACTGCGACCGCATAGGTATCGCGGTACGCGACCTCAGCGGAAAAATGGTACTCCTTAACGGAAACCAAACAATGGTAATGATGACAGACTTCCTTTTAGGACACCACCAACAAAAAGGGTTCAAGGGGAATGAGTTTGTAGCATCTACCATCGTTTCGACCCCTATGGTACACGCTATTGCCCAGTCATACGGCGTAGGCTACAAAGAAGGCTTAACTGGCTTTAAATGGATTGCCAAGATGATTAAAGACTTCCCTGAACTTACTTTTGTAGGTGGTGGAGAAGAAAGTTTTGGTTATATGGTAGGCGACTTTGTACGCGATAAAGATGCAGTAACCGCTACCTTATTGGCTTGCGAAATTGCTGCCACAGCAAAGGCTAAAGGTAGTTCTTTCTACAAAGAGTTACTACATGCCTATGTGAAATACGGCTTCTACAAAGAATACCTCATTTCATTGGTGAAGAAGGGTATCTCTGGTTCGCAAGAAATTGCTCAAATGATGATTGACCTACGCGAGAACCCACTAAAAGAAATCAATGGTGAAAAAGTAAGCCTCATCTGCGACTACCAAGCCTCTAAGGCATATCACCCTCTTACAGGTAAGGTAGAAGACATAGAAGTGCCAAAATCAAATGTGCTAATTTATCATACCGATAAAGGTACCCGTGTAGCAGCACGCCCTAGCGGTACAGAACCTAAAATTAAATTCTACTTCAGCGTGAATACGCCTTTGTGCAGTGTAGATGCCTTTGAAGAAACGCAAAAGGTATTGGACAACAAAATCAAGAAGATAGTAGAAGAGCTAAAACTGAAGTAATTCAAAAAAGTGATTTTATCACATACAAAAAGCCGGTAGTTGCAAAACTACCGGCTTTTTATTATTAAATGTGAAAGGAAATTTACATTTGGTTGCACTTGCTGAAGAAGTCAATGCTTTCTAACTCTTTCTTGATAATAGCTTCTTCTTCATCGGTAATGTTTTGGAAAGGTGTGCGGTTGATACCTAAGTCTAAGCCAAGGAGCTTCATTATGCGTTTGCCACATACTATGTTGCCACGGTATTTGGCTATTACATTTATCACACCTTGGGCGTAGTTTTGCAACTCGGCAGCTTTGGCAATGTTGCCTTTATGATATTCGTCTATAATGCCTACCAACACGTTGCCTATGTAGCTACCAGTGCCACTGATACCTCCGCGAGCTCCTCCCATCACTAGGGCGTTGAGAATGGTTTCGTCTAAACCGTAGAGCATATCGTACTTGCCGTTGTTGTACAACATACATTGGTTGTATTCATACAAAGGTTCGTAGGTGTATTTGATACCAGCTAAGTTAGGAATACGGCCATCGGCAGCTTTTAAGAAAGGTAGCATTGGCAAATACACTCCGTTGAGTACAGGTATATGGTAGAAGTAGAAAGGCAAATTAGGCGCCCCACAAGCTATTTCTTCGCAATATTTTACTAATTCTTCTACCCGACTAGCCTTTGGAAAAGGAGAAGCCATTGCACCAATACCAAAAGCTCCAATTTCTTGAGCGTGTTGTGCCATTTTGTAGCTATCTTTAATGCAAGTAGCTCCACAGTGCACAATTACTTTGAAGCCTTTAGGGGCTACTGATACCCACTTCTCGGCTATCTTCATTCGCTCTTCTACTGTCATCATATAGCCTTCTCCTGAAGAACCATTGATGAACACTCCTATCAAGCCATTCTTTTGCAAGAGTTTAGCATAATCGTCGATAGGGTCTAAATTTACTTCTCCTTTCTTGTCAAAAGGAGTAAAAGGGGCTACTATTAGCCCATTGATTTTCTCAAATGTCATATTATTAAATTTGTCAATTTGTCGATTTGATGATGTCAATTTGATTCATTGATTAATTGCCACATAATTCTCTCTTGGGTTTCAAAAAGAGGAGCATCAGCACAATGGCAACTAAGATGATAATAGAAAGTTTGCTGAAATCGGCACCCAAGTTTCCTGTATCGGTAGAGGTACCTAGCATTAAGGTTACAGCATAGCCCGAAAAGACCCCTCCCATATTCATTATGCCATAGGCCGTAGCACGCTGTTGTGATGGAATGATTTGGCACAAGATAGGCATATTGTTCGTGTCGAACATACCATAACCAATACCGAAGAGCAAAGTCGCTCCTATCATTGCTACGTATGAGTGCCCAAAGCCTATGAGTATCAAAGCAGGTATGGTGAGCCCTAAACCTATGGTGCTGGTATAAATACGCGCTTTGATATTGGTCTGTACCCAACGATCAGAAAGGGTTCCCCCTATCAGCACTCCTAAGAAAGAGGAAATCGCAATGGAAATAGTAGCCATAGGGCCTGCGGTAGCCATATCAATATTCAGATTGGTTGCAAAGAGAGTAGGCAACCAATTTTTAGTGCCCCAACCAGGGAAGCTAGACGCCATAAAGTAGAAGAGCAATATCCAGAAAGAGAAAGTGCCAAATACAAGGGTAAGTGCCTGCAACATTGTACTTTTGGGAGCTGTAGTAGTCTGTTGAGTAACTACTGGTTTTCTTTCGATATCAAATAACGTAAAAGCTAAGAAGATAGCATACACAATGCCCGCAATACCAAACCAGTGGAAAACTGTATGCCAAGAATAATTGGAAGCAATAGTTGCCCCAAAACCACCTAAAGCTTGCCCTGCATAGAGCCCTGACATATGAATTCCTACGGCTAACGAACGCGTTTTGGAAGAATGGTAGTCGGCTATCATTGAGAGGGCAGTAGCCAAATAGAGTGCCTCGCTGACTCCCATTAGAGCACGCAACCAGTAGACTTGGTCGAAGGTAGTAGCAAAGCCCATTCCGTAGGTTACTGCTGACCATACAAAGAGGCTGCCTACTATCATCCATTTGCGGTTTAGACGGTCTGCCAAAATGCCAGCTACGGGGCTCATCAGTCCGTAGATGAGTAGGAAAATGCCCATCAATCGGCCGAAGTTCTCGCCTACGGCCAATTCTTTGATGTCCATCTTCATAGACTCTTGCATTGTTGAGAGCATTTGCCTGTCTAAGTAGTTTAGCAGAGCTACTACCCATAGCAACCCTACTACTATCCAAGGGTATGTTTTTGTGTTTTTCATATTAATCGTTAGTTTTTAGTCGTTAGTGGTTAGCGGTTAGTTAACTTTCAATCGATAGGTTTTAGGGCTGCGAACACCGGGTTTGAGTTCGCCCTGAATAAGGTAAAACTCAGCAGGGGTACCTACTAAAGTAGCGCCTGCCCGTGCAAAATCGGCTTGCGTATCGAGTATTGACCACTGCTGCGAGTACGTATCAAACAGATAGCATTCCTTATTGAATTTGTAATATTCAATAGGTTGCGTCATATAATGCGACATATAGTCGTAATTCTTCTG